>JABXIM010000019.1 GCA_013373085.1 Oceanospirillaceae bacterium
CCGAGGTAGTAGTTGTAGAGGATGGTGCTGAAGCCGAACAGCAGCAGTGCGACGCTGACGAAACTGCGGCCCCATTCGCCGACATGCTCGGCCAGCGAGGCCTGGGTCAGGGCGACGCCGCCGACCTCGGAGGCCGACGCCGGATCGTAGACACCGCTGAGCAGGATGATGAAGGCGGTCGCGGAGCAGATGATCAGGGTATCGATGAACACCGAGAATGCCTGGACGATGCCCTGGTTGGCCGGGTGCGGCACATAGGCGACCGCGGCGACGTTGGGCGCGCTGCCAAGTCCCGCCTCGTTGGAGAACAGGCCCCGCTTGACGCCCATCAGGATGGCCGCGCCGATGCCTCCGCCGACAGCCTGTTCGAGACCGAAGGCGCTGTTGACGATCAGCATGAAGACGTCGGGAATGCGCTCGAGGTTCAGCCCCAGCACCACCAGCGCGATGAGGATGTATCCGCCGGCCATCACCGGCACCAGCACTTCAGAAACTTTGGCGATGCGCTTGACCCCGCCGAAGATGATCAGGCCGACGATCATCGCCAGGCCAATGCCGGTGTAGAACACGGGTACGCCGAAGGCATCATCGAACGAAGTGGCGACGGCGTAGGACTGCAGCGCGGTAAAGCCGAAGCCAAAGGTGGCCAGCAGCAGTACCGAGTAGAGGGCGGCGAGCCATTTCCAGTTGCGGCCGAGGCCACGGGAAATGTAATAGGCCGGACCGCCACGGTAGGTACCGTCGGGCTCCGCCTGCTTGTAGGCCTGGGCCAGGGTGCATTCGAGGAAGCTCGTGGCCATGCCCATCAGGCCGACGACCCACATCCAGAAGATGGCGCCGGGGCCGCCCAGGGTGATGGCGACGGCCACGCCGGCGATATTGCCGCCGCCGACACGGCCGGCCACCGACAGCAGCAGCGCCTGGAACGAACTCAGGTGGCCGTGCTTGTCGCGCTGGAACGCCTGGCTGGCGCCGAGGATCCGGAACATCCGGCCGAAATAGCGAAACTGGACGAAGCGGGAGGCAACGGTGAAACCGACGCCGACGGCGATCAGCAGCACGAGCAGGACCTTGCCCCAGAGCAGGTCGTTGAGAAAATCCAACATGGGAAAACTCCGTTGTTTTTGTTGTGAAGGATGCGGCCCGTCGATACAGGCCGGCGACCGGTTGCGGGCACGCTCGGACACATCAACCGGGCCGCCAATACAAACCCTATTTAGCACGCGCTGTGCCAGCCCTGACTCTAGATACATAAGTCTTTGTTTTTAGAACAAAAAATATGCTTTAACAGGGGGTAAAGCAGACCCTGAAGGGGTATAACCAGATTGGGCGCCGGCGGCACAAAAACGGAAAAAAAACCATCAAATCAATGGGTTAATAAATAACGCCAAGGTTATAGAGAATCCGCAGGTTATAGGGGATCGCAGCGCCGTTATCACGGCATCGGGGAAGGGTGAGTCGTGAGTGCGCGGGGGGGTCAGCCCTGGCGCTTTTTCAACCGCTTGCTCAGCGCCGGCTGCGAGACGCCCAGCAGTCGCGCGGCGATGGTCTGGTTGCCTTCGGCCCGGCGCATCGCCTCCTCCACCAGCAGGTCGGCGACCTCATGCAGGCGCGGCAGCGGAGCCTCCGCCACGAAGGGGCTGCTATCGGGGTGCAGTTCGGCCGGCGGCTCGTCAGAGCCGAGGTCGATGGCGCGCTTGAAGGCGTCCATCGACAGCATCCGCGAACGGTGCTGGCTCACGGCATCATAGACCATGGCGCGCAGCTCGCGGACATTGCCGGGAAAAGCATAGTTGGCCAGCAGCACCGGCAGCTCCCGCGGCACCGTCGGCTTGTTCTTGCCGAGTTCGGCCGCGGCCTCTTCGAGGAAATGCTCGAGCAGCAGCGCAATGTCGCCCTTGCGCTCGCGCAGCGCCGGGATCTGCACCTGGTGGGTCCGCAGACGGTAGTACAGATCCTTGCGGAAGCTGCCTTCGGCCTGCTTATCGGCCAGATCCTGGTGGGTCGCGACCAGCACCCGGGCCCGCATCCGCTTGGGCCTGTCGCTCCCCAGCGGATAGTATTCCCCCTCCTGCAGCAGCCGCAGCAATTTCACCTGGGATGCCATGCTCAGGTCGCCGATCTCGTCGAGGAAGAGAGTGCCGTCGGCGGCCTGCTCGATCATACCGGCCCGGGCGCTCTCGGCGCCGGTGAAGGCGCCGCGCTGGTGGCCGAACAGGGTGTCGGCGAAGTGGTTGTCGTCGAGCCCGGCAACGTTGACGCAGACCAGCGGCCCCTGACAGCCGCTCAGTTCGTGGGCGGCACGGGCGATGAGCTCCTTGCCGACGCCGCTTTCGCCGCTGATCAGGATCGGCTGGCGACTCGGCGCCACCGACTCGAGGTACTGGAACACCGCGCGCATGCCCTTGTCGCCGCTGACGATCGGCGCGAACGCCTCGGGATGCTCGAGGGTGTCGTTGAGGACCCGCTGGCGCAGCTCCTGGTTCTCGCGCCGAAGCTCCTGCAACCGGATGGCGCGCTTGATCCCTTCGATCAGCCGATCCTGCTCGTCGGTCTTGACGAAGTAGTCGTAGGCGCCGCGCTTGATGCAGTTGACCGCGGTCTCGACCTGGTTCAGGCCGCTGATGACGATGACGCCGATCTCCGGATGCTCCTCGACGATGCGGCTCAGCAGTTTCTCGCCGGACAGGTGCGGCATCGTCAGGTCCAGCGTCACCAGGCCGATGTTCTCCCGCGCCAGGATCGACATCACCTCCCGGCTGTCCTGGCAGCGGTGCAGGTGATTGATGCCACCGGAGCGCTCGAGGGCGATGCTCAGGCTGCGCAGGAAAGACGGCTCGTCATCGACGAGCAGCAGGCCGAAGGAGGGATAGAGATTTTGCTTCATCGTTTTGTCCATCTGCCGGGGGCTTGCCGATCAGCCCGCGATACCGGGCGCCGATGGTACTGCATCGGCCGCGTCCCCGGCCAATGCCGGTAGCGCCAGGGTAACGCGGGTACCCTGCCCGGGGCTGGATTCGAAGTCGAGGTTGCCGCCGTGCTCGCGCACGATGCCGGCGGACACCGACAGTCCGAGCCCGGTGCCGCCGCTGTTGCGCCGGGTGGTAAAGAAGGGGTCGGTCAGCCGGGCCATCGATTCGGCATCGATCCCGCAGCCCTGGTCCCGTACCTCCAGCAACACCCGGCCGGTTTGCGGATGGAACCGGGTACGCAGGAAGATCCCCTGCTCCGGGCTTTGCAGCGCCTGGCAGGCATTGAGGATCAGATTGATCACCACCTGCTCGATACGCTGGCCGTTGCCCCGCACCGCCGGCAGCTCGCGGCCGTAATCGACCTCGAAGCGGCCGGTCGCCGAGCGGATCGAGTTGTCCACCAGCCGGATCGCCGTGCGCACCGCCTGGTTGAGATCCAGCGACTCGTTCAGCTCGGCGTCGCCCTGACGGGCGAAGTCCTTGAGGTCGCCGACGATGCGCTTGATACGCTGGGTCCCGTCGAGCATTTCGTCGAGCATCAGCGGAATCTCGTCCCGCATCCGCGAATACTCCAGTCCGCCGAGATCGAAGTCGCCATGACTGTGGTAATGCTCCTCGAGTATCTCCCGGGCATCCTGGTAGGCATCGCGCAGCACCGGCAGGTTCAGCAGCAACAGGCTGCAGGGGTTGTTGATCTCGTGGGCCACGCCGGATACCAGGATACCCAACGACGTCATCTTGTCGGCCTGGATCAGCTGCAACTGATGCTGCCGCAGTTCCTCGGTGCGGCCCGCGACCTCCCGTTGCAGCATCCGGTTCCAGACCACGATGCCGCCCAGTATCAGCAACAGGGCGCCGGATACCGCGGCGCCGACCAGGCCGATCTTCTTCCAGGGGATGCTGCCGGCACCTTCCAGCGGCCCCAGCCATTTGTCGTAGATCGCCTGATGACGACCGGTATTCTTGAGGATGGCCAACCCCTCGCTGAACTGCGCCAGCAGGTCGGAATTGCCCTTTTTCACCGCATAGCCGTAGCGCAGCGAAAAGGGATTGGCCACCGGCAGGATGTTGGTCAGGCCGAGCTCCCGGCTCAGATAGAGCGAAGGCAGGTTCGCCACCAGCGCGTAGTCATGCTTGCCAGAGGCCAGCATCCGGAGCGCATCGGCATGGGTATCGGTGGTGACGATCTTGGCGCCGGCCTGATGCTCCAGCAGGTAGTCGTGCATGATGTCGCCCTTCTGCACGATCACCTCCTTGCCGCGTAAGCCGTCGATGTCCGCCACCGGATCGCCGCGGCGGGCGAATATCGACTGATGCACGATGGCATGGGGCGGGGCGAAGTCGAAGGTTTTCGCACGCTCGGCAGACCAGGACATGCCCTGAAGGATATCGACCTCGCCGCTCTCCAGCGCCGCCCGCATATCGGACCACTCGCCGAGCACGACCTCCACCTCGATGCCCATGACTTCGGCGATCGCTTCAGTCAGTTCGACGTTGTAGCCGGCCGGCTGACCGTCCTCGTCGAGAAATTCGTACGGCGGGTGGTAATGATCGCCGCCGACGACAATGCGGGGCTTGGCGCTTCGCTGGTCGCGCTCGACGGCCTGCTGCGCCCAGCTCTGGAGGCCGAACAGGGCCAGCAGCATGAAAAGTGCGACCCGAAGCCCGCGCGCAGGGATTCGCCCGGGACAGTAGATCGAAATTGGCGGCTGTTGGGCACCTCGAAAAACCGTAACGAGCGGCTTAGAGGCAAGGCGCACGGCGCGTAGGAACCGCAGTCTATAGGGTATACATGAGGATTCCGACCGGGCTGGCGTACCAGCACCGCGCAACGCAGCATATGAGTCGCGCAGTAGGTATTTCGAGGTGTCCTGTTGTCTGGTCATCGCGTCCGGCCCACACCCGGAACAGCCGGGCACTGGCCCTATTATCCGACTTTTTCGCCACGTTTCGATGCCGTTTTTGACCGCTCAGCGCGCGGGTGCCCGACGCCAGCGCAGACGCGCCGGCCAGCCGGCAAGGCCGCGGGGGCCGAACATCACCAGGTTGCCGGCCAGGATCAGCGCCATGCCGGCCACCGCTGTCGGCGTCCAGAGGTAACCCTCCACCAGGGTCGAGATGCTCAGCGCCACCAGCGGGAACAGCAGGGTCGCGTAGGCCGCGGGCCCGGCGCCGATACGGCCGATCAGCGCGAAATAGGCGGCAAAGCCCAGCACCGAGCCGAAGATCGCCAGATACAGCAGCGCGCCCAGGTAGGACGGAGTCCATTCGGGCGCGAAGGCGGCGCCGCCGGACAGCGAGACGATCAGCATCCAGAACGCGCCGTAGCCCATTGCCCAGGCATTGGTGGAGAGCAGGTCCAGCCCCCGGCGCTGATGGCGCAGGCTGATCATGTTGCCGAGCGAAAACAGGTAGGTGCCGAGCAGGCAGAGCCCGATGCCGCCGAGCATCGCCAGGTTCAGCCCATCGCCGGCCAGATCCCGCCAGAACAGACTGAGCATTCCGGCAAAACCCAACAGGGTGGCCAGCCAGAAACGGCCGTCGATGCGCTGGCCGAAGAACAGCATCGCATTGACGGCGTTGAACAGCGTCGCCATCGAAAAAATCACCGATTCCAGGCCACTGCTCACCACCGTACCGGCGCTGTAGAAGCAGTAGAAGTTGAAGCTGAAGATGCAGCCGCCCTGCAGCATGCAGAACAGGTGATCGCGTCGGCAAAGGCGGCGCAGGCGGCCGCTCAGCCAGAGGCCTCCGACCAGGAGCAGCGCCGCCAGCGCGAAGCGGTAGAAGATCGAGACGGTGACCGGGACAGCACCGAGCTGCAACATGATGGCGATCCAGGTGGTCCCCCAGATCATCACCGTCGAGGCATAGAGAAACAGGGTCATGGCAAGGGCCTCCGGGCCGAAATCCTGATCCCAGCTTGCCAGCCTCACGGCCGGTCGGCTTTCATGCACCGGGGCGGCTTGCACAATCTTGCGCTTTTCTGCACCGGCCCTGGTAGCCGCCGCGACCGGACGGCGTTACCATTTTGCTGTTCCATCGACGCCCGATGCGTCGGCGTTCCGGGAGCCATGCACCTTGATTGAGTCATACCGTTTATTCGACAACTTGCGCCAGCACAGGGCCAGATTGCTCGATCATACGCTGCTCGAAGCGGGCATCGGCCTGGCCTCCTGGTCCAACCGGCACGACCGTATCCACCAGACCGACGCCAACCACCACACCCTGAGCCTCTATATCGCCGACGGTTACGAGAGCTACCGGAAAACGGCAAGCGGCTGGCGTAACGGCGGTGGCCCGAACCGGCTCTGCCTGATGCCGCAGGCGTTCGAGTCGGTCTGGGATATCCGCGGCCCCCTGAGCTTCGTGCACCTTTACTTCACCGACGAGCACCTGCGCCGGCTGGCGGAGCAGACCTGGGACCGCAGCCCGGCGGAATTGCGTCTCGACGAGCGCATCTTCGCCGACGACCCGCAGATCACGCTGCTCTACCGCCAGTTCCTGCTGGCGTGCAACTGGCAGGACAGCAGCGACCGCCTGGCCCTCGGCAGTGCCGTCACCCTGCTGCTGAACCACCTGCTGCGACACTACAGCACCCTGCGCTGGCCCGAGGAGCAGGTGCGCGGCGGCCTGGCGCCCTACCAGCTCAACCGCCTGCGGGAGTACATCGATGCCCACCTCGATCAGCCACTGCGGCTGGCGGACCTCACTGCCGAAGCGGGCCTGAGCGAATACCACTTCGCCCGCATGTTCAAGCAGAGCCAGGGCCAGGCGCCGCACCAGTATCTGCTGCAACAACGCCTGCAACGGGCCGAACGGCTGCTGCGGGAGAGCTCCGAATCGATCACCGAGATCGCCCTGCGCTGCGGCTTCAGCTCCACCAGCCATTTCAGCAACCGCTTCCGCCAGGCCCGCGGCATCGCGCCCTCGGCGCTGCGACAGGCACTGAGCCGCAACGATTAACCCGGCAGTATTTTATCGAGCTTACTCTCAGTGGCCGGCGTCCGGGCATGGTCATGCAGGCCGGCGCTACACGGAAAATTGCTCCTGCATTTTCCGCACACAGGCCGTCCCTGGCGTAGATCCCTGTCACGACGGCCTGTTGCGCACTTCCCTTTGGGCGGCTTGCCCGGCCCCTCTTGACGTACGGTACTATCCTGCCGGTTTAACAGCGCGGCCGCGTCAGGGCGATACTGCGCCCGGCCAGTGCCGGCCAGTCGAGCCCGGCGTGTTGTCGCTGCAGGGCGCTGACCCTTGCCTGCGTATCGGCCAGGAAAGGCGCGGCCCTCTTCGCCGCCATGTCCATATGCAGCAGCAGGGTCTCCATCGCCGCCAGTTCCTCGCCGCTCTGGCCATGGCGCATCGTGAAATACACCCGCAGCTTCTTGGCGTCGCTCTCGAGCAGCTGCGCCGTCACCCGCAGCGGCTCGCCCTCGCTGACCTCCTGCAGGTAGTGGACCATGCTCTGCAGCGTGTAGATCGATACCTGGTGCTCGTTGCGATAGGCCTCATCCAGCCCAATCTGCACCATGAGATCGTCAATCGATTTGCTGAATACCAGCACATAGCAGGCGTCGTTCATATGGCCGTTATAGTCGATCCAGTCCGGGCTGACCGGCCCTTCGAATACCTTCAGTTCTGTTGTCATCGCTTGCCTCTTGGCAGAATCACAGGAATGGTTGTCTCGCAATGCTAGCCGTTGCCGGTGGGCGGATTTGACTGTATCCGCCGGTTAGGTGTTAATTTTCGACAATACCCCCGCCTTGCAGGAAACGCACTTGTTCGGAGACCGTCCTCGCCATCATCCCCAGCTGATCAGCTTCCTGCTGATTCCCGGCTTCTCGCTGTTCGGCCTGACCTCGATGCTCGACCCGCTGCGCCACGCCAACCGCAGCAACGACCGCGAACTCTATCGTTGGCGACTGATCTCCGAGCAGGGCGGGCCGGTCGCGAGCAGCGATGCCCTCGACATCATGACCGAACACAGCATCCGCGACCTGCCTTCCTGCGAAACCCTGATCATCTGTTCAGGCGCAGATCCTCAGATACAGATCACCCCGGGGCTGCTCGGTTTCATCCGCCGTCAGGCCAGCCACGGCGCCGATATCGGCTGCCAGGATACCGCCGCCTATATCGCCGCCGCCGCCGGCATCCTCGACGGCTATCGCGCCACCCTGCACTGGGAAAACCTCGACAGCACCCGGGAGGCTTTCCCGAATGTCGATTTCGTGCAGGAGCTGCTGGTCATCGATCGTGGCCGCTTTTCCTGCCCCGGCGCGCTGTCGGGCCTCGATATGATGCTTCATCTGATCGGCACCCAGCACGGCAACGGCCTCGCGACCACCGTCGCGGACGAGCTGATCTACACCCACAAGCGCGCCCATACCGACCCGCAGCGCACCTCGCTGCAGAAACGTCTCGACAGCCGCAACCCGAATCTGGTCGAAGCGGTCAAGCTGATGGAACTGAACCTCGAGGAGCCACTGCGCATCGCCGATATCGCCACCGAGCTGTCGATCTCCGAACGCGAGCTGGAGCGGCTGTTCCGCCACCATCTGCAGCAGACGCCGAGCGCCTATTACCGGGATTTGCGGCTCGACCAGGCGCGCTGGATGCTGCAGCAAACCACCGACAGCGTCACGGCGATCTCGGTCGCCTGCGGCTTCGCCTCGCTGTCCCACTTCAGCCGCAGCTACCAGCAGCGCTTCGGCAAAAAGCCCAGCCGGGAACGCTGACGCCACGCGGAGAATCCTCCCCCTCATCAGCTTCGGACCTGACCGCCCTGTCGTAAACAGAATGCACTTATCCATTTGCGCCACTTCGCCAACAGCATCGCATTTAGGCAACCAGCATTCGCATAGGGGCAAAACTAAGCGACTTATCGGCGTAACTTAATCCCTACCCCAGCGCCGGGCGCCGCTCCCAGGTTGCCCGGTGGGCCGAAGCCAACACCGATAAGAGTCAAAGCCAACATGAACCAAGACGTCATCATCACCTGCGCCGTCACCGGCGCCGCCGATACCGCTGACCGCAGCCCCCATGTTCCGGTAACGCCGGAAGAGATCGCCAATGCCGCGATCGAAGCCTGGAACGCCGGCGCGGCGATCGCCCATATGCATGTACGCGATCCTGACACCAGGCAGTGCTCGCGCCGGCTCGACCTCTATGCCGAAGTCTGCGAGCGGCTGCGCGCCGCCGACTGCGACGTCATCATCAACCTGACCGCCGGCATGGGCGGCGACCTCTACATCGGCCCGGAGGAAAACCCCACCGCCTTCTGTCCGGAGACCGACCTGGTCGGCGGTCTCGAGCGGCTGGTGCATATCGAGGAGCTGAAGCCTGAGATCTGCACCCTGGACTGCGGCTCGGTGAACTTCGGTGACAGCAACCTGGTGTACATCTCGACCCCGGACATGCTGCGCAAGGCCGCCGCTCGCATCAAGGCACTGGACGTTACCGTGGAGCTGGAAATCTTCGACACCGGCAACCTCTGGTTCGCGCTGCAAATGATGAAAGAAGGGCTGCTGGACGACAATGCCATGTTCCAGCTCTGCCAGGGCATCCCCTGGGGCACCCCGCCGGAACTGAGCCTGCTCAAGGGCATGGTCGACATGCTGCCGGCGAACACCAACTGGACCGCCTTCGCACTGGGCCGTAATCAGTTGCCCTGGGCAGCCCAGTCGGCACTGCTCGGCGGCCATATCCGCGTCGGTCTGGAGGACAACCTCTACCTCGACAAGGGCGTTTTCGCCACCAACGGCCAGCTGGTCGAGCGTGCCGTCAACATCGTCGAAAACATGGGCGCCCGGGTACTGACCCCGGCCGAAGCCCGCCAGAAACTGCGCCTGCGCGGCACCCAGTAAGAGGATATCGAAAATGGCACGTCCCAATCCGACTGAAGTTAAGAAAGCCGGCGTCCTCGGTACCGGCGTGATCGGCGGCGCCTGGGCGCTGCATTTCCTGCGCATGGGCATGGACGTCGTGGCCTACGACCCGGGTCCGAATGCCCGCGAAAAACTGCTGGCGATGGTCGACCATATATGGCCGACGATGGTCAAGCTGGGACTGCGCGAAGGTGCCAGTCCGCAGCGCCTGACCTTCGCCGACAGCCTCGATGAGCTGGCCAACAGCGTCGAGGTGATCCAGGAAAGCACGCCGGAGAACCTCGACGCCAAGCGGGCGCTGTTCGCCGAGCTCGACCGCGTCGCGCCGCCCGAGGTGGTGATCATCTCCAGCACCTCCGGCTTCGCGATGAGCGATATGGCCGCCCAGCTCGAGCTGCACCCCGAGCGTTTCGTCGTCGGTCATCCGTTCAACCCCCCCTACCTGGTGCCGTTCTGCGAGGTCTGCGGTGGCGAGCGCACCCGCCAGGAGATCGTCGACTGGACCGCCGCCTTCTACGAGGCGATCGAGAAACAGGTCGCCAAGATGGACCGGGAGCTGCCGGGCTTTATCGGCAACCGCCTGCAGGAAGCCTTGTGGCGCGAAGCGCTGCACATGGTCGCCAACCAGGAGTGCTCGGTCGAGGACATCGACAAGGCGATCGCCTACGGGCCGGGGCTGCGCTGGGCCATCATGGGCCACTGCCTGACCTATCACCTGGGCGGCGGTCAGGGCGGCATGGCGCACCTGCTCGATCATTTCGAGGAGTCGCTGAAGGAGCCCTGGACCCGCCTCGAAGCCCCCGAGCTGACGCAGCAGCTCAAGGACGACATGGTCGCCGGCTGCCTGAGCCAGGCCAACGGCGCGACCATCAACGACCTGATCCGCGAGCGCGACGACTGTCTGATCCGCATCATGCAGACGCTGAAGGAATATCGCGACGAGCACGGTATCAAGCGCTGAGAAACCGGCAGACATGCAGTGGGGTCCGCCCGGCAGGCGGACCTCCCAAAACATTCACCTGGAAAGGGGTCTGGCTTATCAAGTATCCGCAATGCCCGATTTATTCTTCTGACAACCGGAGATCGCAACAATGTCGTTAAAACAACAACAAGGTGACACTGGCGTTTTCAGGGCCGACAGCCTGGCCCGGCATGGTCTGTTCAAGGACATGCACAAGGGCATGACCGTCGCCGGTGCGCTGCTGGTACTGGCCTTCGTGCTCTTCACCGGCTTCAATACCGACCTGGCCAGCACCCTGTTCGGCACCGCCCGCAGCTGGATCGAGTCCACCTTCGGCTGGTACTACATGGTCACCGTGGTCTTTCTGATCGCCATCTGCGGCTACATCGTCTTCAGCGGCCACGGGCGCATTCGGCTCGGCGACGATGACAGCCGGCCCGAGTTCAGCAATTTCGCCTGGTTCTCGATGCTGTTCTCGGCCGGTATCGGTATCGGCATCCTGTTTTTCGGTGTCGCCGAGCCGATCTTCTATCTCGACAACAGCGGCGCCTTCGGTTACCCCAACAACCCCTATGCCGATATGGCCGGCGCCACCGCAATCGGCCATGACCGCGCCGTCGATGCGCTGCGCGTCACCTTCTTCCACTGGGGCTTCCATGGCTGGGCGGTCTATGTGATCGTCGGTCTGGCACTGGCCTATTTCGCCTACCGCAAAAAGCTGCCGCTGGCGCTGCGCTCCACCCTCTATCCCTTTATCGGCGACCGCATCTACGGTCCCATCGGCCATGTCGTCGACCTGCTGGGCGTCGTGGGCTGCGTCTTCGGCGTCGCCACCTCGCTCGGCCTCGGCGTCAGCCAGATGTCGGTCGGTCTCGAGCGGCTGATCGGCGTCGATCCGGGCCTCAATACCCAGCTCGTGCTGATCGCCCTGATTTCGGTGATCTCGATCCTGTCGGCGGTTTCGGGCGTTCAGCGCGGTATCAAGATAATCTCCGAATGGAACATCATCGTCTCGGTACTGGTCATCGGTTACCTCCTGCTCGGCGGGCCGACCACCTGGCTGCTGAGCCTCTTCGCCGAGTCCCTGGGCGACTACCTGGCCAACTTCGTGCAGATGGGCCTCTGGTTCCCCGAAGAAGAGGGCCCGGCCAGCTGGCAGAACGGCTGGACCGTGTTCTACTGGGGCTGGTGGCTGGCCTGGGCGCCCTTCGTCGGCCTGTTCATCGCCCGTATCTCCCGCGGCCGCACCCTGCGCGAGTTCGTCCTCGGCGTGCTGCTGGTGCCGACCCTGGTGATCTTCGTCTGGCTGGGCATCTTCGGCGGCACCGCCCTGTTCCAGGAACTTAATGCGCCAGGCGGTCCCGGCACTGCCGGCATCATCGAGCTGGTCAACGCCTGGAACCTGCCCGCGGCGCTGTTCGCCAGCGCCGACGGCATCGCCGGTACCGGCACCCTGGGCTGGATCCTTTCGGCGCTGATGGTGTTCCTGCTGATGAGCTGGTTCGTCACCTCGTCCGATTCCAGCACCCTGGTGCTGACCACCATACTGTCGCTGGGCAATGACGAACCGCCGCAGATCTTCCGCGTGTTCTGGGGTCTGGTGATTGGCCTGGTCGCCGCCGTGCTGCTGCTCGCCGGCGGACTCAGTGCACTGCAGACTGCCCTGATGGCCGCGGCCCTGCCGCTGAGCCTGGTGATCCTGGCGATGACCTTCGGTGTGCTGAAGTCACTGTGGCAGGAGTCCGGCATGATCGGCGCCTTGGCTCCCAGCGTCCAGCGCGACTGAGGCGGGCAGACGCCCAGTGCGGGGCTTCGGCCCCGCTTTGCTGTTTCCACCCCAGGGGATATCGACCATGGCTGCCTGCTCCGCCTCGCCGTTAATCCCCGACGATGACGGCGTGGTGACGCTTTCGTTTTTGTTGCTGCCGGACTACGGCATGGTCTCGTTGATGTCGGCGATCGAGCCGCTGCGTATTGCCAACCGGCTGGCAGGAAGAGCGCTATATCGCTGGCAATGCCTGAGCGAGGACGGCCAGGCGGTAGTGGCCAGCAACGGAATGGTACTGCAGGATCATCTCCCCCTCTGCAGCAGTCCGGCACCGCGCAACCTGTTCGTTAACGCCAGCTTCCACCCGGAGCGCCACTCCGCCCCCGATATGCTGAACTGGCTGCGCCTGCTGCGCCGGCGCGGCAGCCTGCTCGGCGCCCTGGACACCGGCTGCTATCCGCTGGCGCGGGCGGGCCTGCTCAAGGGGTACCAGGTCACGATGCACTGGGAAGCGGCGCCGGCATTTCAGGCGCTCTATCCCGATGTGCCGGTCAGCCCGGAACTCTACGAGATCGACCGGGGACTCATCACCTGCGCCGGAGGCGCGGCCGCCACCGACCTGATGCTGCACCTGATCGGACAGCACGCCGGCCCGGACCTCTGCGCCCGGATCTGCGACCAGACGATACGCAGCGCTGCCCGACCGCCATCGGAGCGCCAGTGCCAGAGCCTGGCACAGCGACACCGGATCCACCATCCGCGTTTGCGCCGGGTACTGGATCTGATGGAGCAACACCTCGATATGCCGCTGGCGCCCGAAACGCTGGCCCAGCGCGCCCATATCTCCCTGCGTCAGCTCGAGCGCCTGTGCCAGCGTTACCTCAATGCCTCACCGTCACAGTATTACCTCGGCCTGCGGCTGGAGCGCGCCCGGCAGTTGCTGCGTGAGTCGGACCTCAGCATTGCCTCTGTCGCCAGCGCCTGCGGCTTCAGCACCGCCTCTCATTTCTGCCACTGCTATCGGCGCCGTTTCGGCCTCACGCCGGGCGCTCAACGCCGCGAAGCCGCCTGACCCGTCGGTCGGGTGCCGGGCGGCAGAACGAAACCCAATGGCAAAGGCGGGGCGTAATCGCTTGTGCAGGATTTCGCCCCTCCGTGCGTTCCCCGACCTACAGCGTCCGCTCCAGCACGCGGATGCGCGACAGCAGTTCGTCGCGATCGACGTAGCAGCCCTGCAGGTGCCGATGCCCCTGCTTGAGGCTGAAAGCGCGACGCGCGTGCAGCACACGGCGATTGTCGAACACCAGCAGGTCGCCGGGGTTGAGTCGGTACTCGAACTGGAAACGCGGCTCCCGGGTCAGCGTGATAAAGGTGCGGTAGGCTCTGTAATGACGCACCACCTCCTGTCCCGGCAGGTCGAGCGGACCACGCAGGAAGTTGGCCAGCCGCACCTCCACTACCGTCCCCTCGTCATTCAGCAGCAGCGCCGGCGCCCGGTAGCGATAGTCGCTGTCTCGATCCTTGTTGTAGAACGCCATTGGCAGGCTCGAAAGCGCTTCGAACTCGTCCGGATAGTGCGCACGCATGTGCTCGGCGATACAAAAGCCGTCAACCAGTATCGACTCGCCGCCGGCGGCGTCGTTCTGCAGGCAATGGAGAAACTGCAGCCCGGGCTGCAACTCCCGCGTCGGCAGATCGGTGTGCAGCGGCAGGCGCAGGTTGGTATAGGCCGCGGTATTGGCGTCCGGCTTCGAGCGCACATCGAACAGGGTGCCGAAGTTGGTTTCGCGGATGAAGGAAATGCGGTTGGCAATCTGGATCAGGGTGCCGGGCGTCGTGGGGCAGTCACGAATCAGCGCAATACCGCTGTCACGCAGACGCCGCAGCCAGTGCAACAGCTGAACATCATCCTGCATGACCCCTTCGCAGCCGAATTTCGGCAAGTCCCTGGCAATGCGCTCCCGGTCCCAGACCTGCGGCTGCAGACGGCGTTCCGAGCGCGCCGTCTCGCTGTAACAATGCGCCCGCAGCCAGCCGGGATGAAAGCGGCTGGCGTGATCATCGCAGTCCCAGCGGATCTCGAGATAACCGTCAACCAGTTGCGCCTGCAGCGGGCGTATATCCAGCGGCACGTCGCAGATTTCGAACAGCTGCTCGCGGGTCAGGGACGACACGCAGCCCGTGCAGGGGCAGTTGTCCCGCAGCCAGAGGTAGTGGTATTCGCTCTCGTGACCATCCTGCCACCCGATTTTCAGGGAGACGGGGCCTGTCTCGAGCCGGACAGGCAACTGCTTCACCGGATAGTGACTATAGCCGGCTATCTCGAAACTTTCGGTCTGTGCATTCATCGCGCGGGGACTCCGTTGCATCACTGCCTGCATGGCAGTGTCTTAGGGAACCTATGAACAAGTCCCAGTTGTGCTCTGCGGGCCCAGAGGCGTGCAGCTGCTAGGCGCAGTGCGCAGACAATACCCTGAAGGGCACTTTGGCCTTAGTCCTTATCAAGCACTGCAACAACGCAGATGCATGCCTCAGGGCCCGCCCTTTGGGGCTTATTCATAGGTTCCTTAGCGATGTTAGGCCCCCGACGTGCGAAATGAATTGCCCCGGGTCGCCGGTTTTTGTCACCGCTGCGCCATCCCTCAGCCCGCCCCGAGCCGCGCCCCGGGACGGCGGCATCAGCCCCGCATTTCAGGCACCGTGCCCGCCAACTTCCAGCCGGCGCCCTTCCCGGCTGCTGCGCATCGCCAGCTCGATCAGGCGGATGCCCAACAGCGCCTCCGCAGGGCTTACCGGCAGCGGGCCGCCGTGCTCGAGCGCCTCAACCAGCGCACGGTAGAACTGGCGGTAATCGCCGGGCTGCGTCGCCACCGTTTCGCAGCTGTCCACGGTGTGCAGCTGACCGTACTGCGCCGCAGGTTCCGCGCCCCAGTCCGCGCCCTCGGGCGCTTGCCCCGCCCGCAGCGCGTCCTCCTGGGGATCGAGGCCGTACTTGCAGTAACTCGCCCGCGTGCCCTGGGCCATGAAGCGCAGCGTCGGCGAGGCGCAGAACGGACTCGAGTGCAGCACCACCTCGCGCTGCGGATAATGCAGCATCAGGTGGAAGAAGTCGGTCGATTCCGCACCCTCTCGCAATTCGCGGCAGCGGGCGCTGATCGACTGCGGTGTCCCGAACAGCGCCAGCGCCTGGTCGATCAGGTGCGGGCCGAGGTCGAACAGAATACCGCTGCCCACCCCTGCCTGCTCACGCCAGCGTGCCCGGGGCTCGGGCCGGAAGCGATCGAAATGGGATTCGAAGTAGCGCACCTCTCCGAGGCGCCCGTCCCGGATCAACTGCTGCAGCGTCAGGAAGTCGCCGTCGAAGCGGCGGTTGTGGTAGACCGCCAGCGTACGCTGGCGACTGGCGGCGAGCTCGATCAGCGCCTCGCCTTCGTCCGACGAGACTGCGAAAGGCTTTTCCACCAGCACATGCCTGCCGGCTTCCAGTGCCCGTCGCGCCAGGTTGTAATGACTGTCGTTGGGCGAGGTGATGACGACAAGCTCAGCATCGCTGCCGTCGATCAGTGAAACGCCGTCACGGAAAAGCTCCAGATGCGGATAGTCCTGCCGCAGCTCGGGCTGGCGACTGCTGATGGCCACCAGCTCGAGTTCCGGCACCTGCAGGATAAAGGGCAGGTGAAACACCCGGGCCGACAGCCCGTAGCCAATTACGGCGGTTTTGATCATCGGACGTCCTTGCAGTCTGAGGGTACCGCAGAATTAAGGTCTCGGGCGGCATGCCCGGACCGTAATTCAGCATTGCACCCTATTCCGCAACGCCGATCAATTCCAGGTCGTCATCCACGACCAGTCCGACACCCGGGCAATAGATCTTGATCGACTCCTCGTGCTTGTCGAGTGGTGTTGTTTCGGTGACTTCGACACAGTTCGACAAGCCGTTTGCGAGTCCCTCAACCTCCAGATCCAGCTCGATGCCCATCGCGGTATGCTCGGCCCGATCGAGCGCAATGTCCGGCGCAACCTCCTGGTAATAGCGGGCCCCCAGCAGAAAGGCACCGCCAGGCATGACAATGCCGGGCATGGCGTCATCTTCGCCCACGCGCCAGGCACCGGGGCCATCGGCTCCGCCCATTTCGCCGCCCATGCCATCGGGCACCCAGACGTCCTCACCGAAGTAGTAGACGTCGCCACTGTGCTGGCAGACGGCAAAGAAGTTCCGCGAGCGTTCGGCGAAGTCCCCGTCGGCCGTTTCGTACTCCTCAACCACCCGAGTGGTTATCATCTGTCCATCCAGCAGGATGTCCTCGGTATCGCCGGTTACAGTGATCGTCAGCTCCTCCAGTTCGTCGCAATCACCCTCGTCCAGACAAGCACTGTTGTCATAAGAAAGTACCCGCCCTGGCTCCAGAATGAAGTAGCTGTTGCCGCCTACGTTGACAAAGCTGCAGCCGTCGAGCGGAAAACTGTCGGTAAAGTCGCGTTTATCCTTGGCGGATAGAGAAAAAGGCAGCAGTGCCAACATCAGAGCGCCAAGTACAAGTATTTTGCTTTTCATTGATCTGCACCCTCTCACGGGACGGCATAAGCCACCCTGAACTGCATCAGAAAGGCTGCCTGTATGAAATGCGTCGGAATCAGGAACGGCAGCATCCTTTCAATCCCCATTGTCGGCTGGCAGACAGCCGCCCGGAATTGCCGGCCCCGAGGGCCGGTTTCCCTTATTAAACCCATAGGCGTTGAATCAGGGTGAATCCAGGTAAAGACCGGCACGATAGCGATTTTTCCTAGACGAATCGTATCTATCCTTATTCAGTAAATCGCAGGGATAGCGGACCAAGCGCCATCGCGGTTGCGTTCCCGTCTGAGCCGCAGATAGACCCCAAGTCCCGCCAGCATCGCCACCGCCGCCAGCAGCATCCAGACCGCATGCATCAACGCGTTGCCGCCACGCCGGCGCCGAGCAGGGATTAGAACATCATGCAGCAACGCCTGGGCATTCAGGCCGGTCATCATCGATTCCATCAAGCTGTTGATGGTCTGTTCGTACTGATGATACTGCTGCAACAGCTGAATATGGTTGGACTTACACCAGGGACGGTAGCTCCGGCTCGATGGCCAATCCCCCCAACGCTAACCAAACGATATGTAATCTTCTACTTTGATGGAATACCGCGGCACTTTTATATAAAAAATGCGAGATTTTCGCAGGCTGGATGAAAAGCAGCCTACGATTTTGTAGTGCATGGCCTAGGGAAATGGGATGGGCTCCCCCGGTATTGCAAGAGATTGGCTGTCGGCATGTGAGGTTTAACTGCTTGCTTGTATCCGGTCTCCTGATGGATCGCTTTTCTCGACCCGGACCCTGATGGTGATCCGCCCGCCAGCTCCTCATTTCCTTACCGATCTCGAAGACCCGCTGTGAACCCAGGTTTTGCTGACGTCGGTCCAACCTGTCATGCCATCACATCCACTCTCTCGCAATCACTTAACCCCGGTATTGTTAAGTACTTACCTGTTGATAATCAGTGCCTTTCGACATCATTGCCCACAAAATCCGGGCGTGTTTTGCCGCCAGGGCCACCGCCGCTTTGTTAAACCCGCGCCGCTCCCGGACCGCCTTAACCCACTGACTTTTGCGGTCATCTCGTGGCTCTAAAAACCGCATGACCGCTCGCGCTCCGTGGATCAGCAGCGTTCGTAAATACACATCGCCGCGCTTGGTAATGCGCCCATGTCTGGTTTTGCCGCTTGATGAGCGTTGGCGAGGAACCAGCCCAAGCCAGGCTGCGAACTGGCGGCCGTTCTTGAACTCGCGGACATCGCCAACTGAAGCGACCAGTGCGGTTGCAGTAAGTGGACCCACCCCTTCGAGCTGCATCAGGCGCCTCGTCACTTCCTGGGCTTTGGCCAGAGCCTCGATCTTGCGATCATATCCCTCAATGACCCGGTCCAACTCGCACAGGCGGCGGTACTGATCGGCAAACACTTCCCGAGCCAAATGAGGAAGACTATTTTCCGCATCCCCCAAAATGTCCGGCAACCTCGATCGCACCTGGAGCCGCCCCTGCGGCAGCACAATGCCGTACTCCGTCAGGAATCCCCGAATCTGGTTCACCAGCGCGACACGCTCCCCAACCAGCAAGGCACGTGCTCGGTGGACCGTCAGCGTGGCTTGCTGCTCTTCATCCTTGATCGGCACAAACCGCATGTTGGAGCGCCCCGTCGCCTCGCAGATGGCCTCGGCATCGTTGCGATCGTTCTTGTCGTTCTTGCGCTACGGCGTGACGAACTGGGGGGCCATCATCCGTACCTCGTGCCCAAGCTTGCGCAGCTCCCGCGCCCAGTAGTGTGCTCCGCCGCAGCTCTCTATACCGACCACGCATGGCTCCAACTGAGCAAAGAACGCCAACACCTTGTTGCGTTTGAGGGTTTTGCGAAACAGCGGCTGCTCCTAGTGATCGACGGCGAAAACCTCGAAGACGTTCTTGGCTAAATCCAGGCCGATACGCATACTTTTCATGATGGACTCCTTCTTTTCGATTGGTCGCGTCAACTACCAATCTGGCACATAGATGCCGATGGAGGGGGAGTCCATCCCATTTCCCTAGAGAAAATCGACCACAAAGGCCGCGATCGTCGCCCCGAAGATCAGCATTCCGATCAGTCTGAAGATGGCTGGCAACCAGCTTACCCAGCCCGGGGCTGGCCGGCGCTGCAATCGATAGCCCGAGGGATCCGGCCTGTGAGTGACAGCGGTGGTACGGCGCAGCAGCTGCAGCAGTCGTTCGGCTTCCTGCTGGCCCCGGATACCGTCACCCAGGCGTATCCGCCGACCGTCCTTGAGGTAGGCGTCGACGGCATACTCAAGCTCGGAATGGACGCCCTGCCCGAGCCGACCCACCACACGCTCGGCCATACCGTCGATCGTTTCGACTGGAATGACGCGCTGCCTGGAAAAGCCAAGGAAGGTACGCGTCGTGGTCAGTTCCCGCGCATTCGTCCGCAGGGTCAGGCGGTTACGCAGCATATACAGCCCAGCGAACAGAAAGCTCGGCCCGAACAGACCAAAGCCGAACAGGATCATGCCCTGCACCATCAGTGCAAAGTAGCTCCTGTGGGACGCATTGAGCTCCGCGTGGATGTTGTACCCCATGAAGGCAACGACGCCCGAGAATATCAACCCCATCAGCAGCAGTATCCAGGCCGCTTTGGAGCTGCGCCCTGCCGGATAGTCGACCTGGACACCGTCGGGCGTTTCACTGGACTGCCAGGACCGAACGGGCTCGCGCTGCGCCTCCAGAGAGTTGCTCTTTTCCTGTTCGCTGAAACGGTAGTCGGACCTTTTCTTCGTCGCCTCGGCACTAACCGGCACCGCAAAAGCCGCATCGAAATCGCTCTCCGGCGCCTCGACCCGCACCGCCCACCAGATCTCGCGTTTACCCTCGTCGAAAGCCGTCGCCGGCTGTTGCGGCGACAGTTCGGCGCAGAATTCGACTCTCGTGCCCTTGATCGAACGCAGCCGGCGAATGGGCGCCTGTGTCTGCCAGAGCACCTCGTCCCGCACGCTGGCATTCTTGCCGTGGGTCACCACCCGCCGCATGCAGTACAGCGTCACCGTCAGAGGCACCGAAGCCGGCAGGTTCAGCGGCAGGGTCAGACTGCCGCCAAGCAGCCCGCCGAGCGCGGCCGGTACCGGGTCCAACCGCAACACCAGCCCCCTCAGCCGGCGCCAGCGCAGGTATTCGCGCCCCAGGCGCGGCAATCCCAACACCCCGAGCAGGAGCATGGCCGGCAACATCAGCAACGGGTCGAAACGACGGAAACCGGACGCGACCAGGCGATCGAGCGCGGCCTCGAGCGCGGTCCACTGATACAGGCAGAGCGCGCCCAGGATGCCCAGATAGACCAGCGTAAAGCCCGCTGCCATAAAGAACCTGAGGTTGACCTGATCCGGGCGGCTCTGTCCGCGCCGCCAGTCATCGTTGGCCGGCCAGTTCGACTCCTGCATCCCTTGAACCTCCTGTTTCTAAACCCGCTTTCCCTTGTCGTCCCGGGCGACGCAGAACCTTGCGTCGGAGTATTTGCGTATCGCACCGGTCATCGACCATCATATCGACAGCGCACCGAAGATCCGAATCGGCGCTGCATAGGTCACCAGGGCGCGAATCGCGCTTCCCGCAAACATCCTGGATTCGATAGTAGACCACCCATGTTAATGAGATCGATGTACTCAATGCTGCTTGGCGGAGCACTGGTCTTCGGCAGTACAGCGGCGCTTGCCGCCAATCCCTGGGAGGGGCTCAAGTCTCCCTCCCAACAGGATCCGGCGAGTATTGGCAGCTATACCAATGGCTGTCTCAGTGGCGCCCGGGAAATGCCGCTGCGCGGCGAGGGTTTCCAACTGGTGCGAACCGGGCGTGATCGCCACTATGGCAACCCGACGCTGATCCATTTCCTGCAGGACTTCTCCAACGAGGTAGCCCAGGAGGGACTCGGGCGGATTCAGATCGGCGATATGTCGATGGCCCGCGGCGGCCCCTTCAGTTCCGGACACCGCAGCCACCAGACCGGCCTCGACGCGGATATCTGGTACTCACAGGACTCGCGCTCGCTGCAGCGTCCGCTAAGCGGCTGGGAGCGCGACAATATCGCCGCCGTGCCCCTCGCGGATGCCCGGAAGCACAGCCTGATCCGGGAGAACTGGAACGGCAAGGTTCCGCGTATTCTGCGCCTGGCGTCGGAAGACCCCAGGGTCGAGCGGATCTTCGTTCATCCCACCATCAAGCGCGAGCTGTGCAACAATGCCGGCAGCGACAATGCCTGGCTGAGTAAAATCCGTCCCTGGTGGGGCCATAACTACCACTTCCACGTACGCCTGGCCTGCCCGGAGGGTGACGCCAGCTGCGTACCCCAGGCGCCGGTGCGAAACGAACCCTGTGGCGCCGATCTCGACTGGTGGTTCAGCGACGAGTTCTACGCCATGCTGAACGGCACCGCCCCCGCCAAGGAGAAGCCGGAGCCAACAGAAAAGCCGCCGATGCCTCAGCAGTGCGCCCAGGTTTTACAAGCCCGCTGAAAGCCGGAGTCCATGTTTATCAAGCCGGTACGCAGTCGCCGGCAGATACCTCTTCACCTTTTTCGGCCACGTTTCCCGGTAATGCCCGCCGGCATATACCGGGAACAAGGCCGGGGTCCCGTTCTTGCGGACAGTCTCGCGCATGAACTAACTTTTCTGTCGGGGCCAGTGTCCACTGGTTTTCATTTGGCCCAGGATTGTTGGTCCGGCCACTGCTGTCCTGCGTACCGGCTCAGGAAGGCCAAAGCCTTACTCCTATCCGTGATCGACTGCCAGGGGGGCTAACGTGGAATCCAAACAGGGGTTCACCCTTGCACTGGCGGTACTGCTCTTGACTGCCAGTCTGGCCGCTCGTGCCCAGGGTTTACCCGGGGTTGGTCTGGCCCAGGTAGAAGGCTCGGCGATTTTCGATGAAATACGCCTGAACGGTACCGTCAACGCCTTGAGTCGTTCCAGCCTGTCCACCCCGGTGGCGGGGCTGGTTCAGGACGTACGCGTGGATGTGGGCGACCGGGTCGAGCGGGGGGATGTCCTGATACAGCTGGACGACGAGCTCGAGCGTCACGCCCTCGAGAGCGCCCGGGCCGCGACTCAGGCTGCCCGCGCGCAGCTGCAGGAAGCCCGTCGACGCCTGACCGAAGCCCGTTCGGTGGGCGCCGGCGGCAACATCGCCCAGACCGAAGTACTGGCGAGGGAAAGTGCGGTGGCCACGTCGGAGGCGGAATTAGCCCGGATGGTGGCCGAGCAGGCACGCCAGGCGTCGCTGGTGGAGCGCCACCGGGTGGCAGCCCCCTACAGTGGCGTCATCAGTGCCAAGACCAGTGATCTGGGGGAGTGGGTGTCTCCCGGCGATACGCTGCTCACACTGGTGGATACCGAGCACCTGCGGCTGGATTTCCAGGTGCCCCAGGACTACTACCCAAAGCTGAGTGAGCACACCGAACTGCTGATCGGCACCTCCCCGGAAAACCCGGTCGGGGCCACCATCGCCACGGCGGTGCCGGTCAGCGATCCGCAGCTGCGCACCTTCCTCCTGCGTGCCCGACCGCCGGCCAGTCTCTCCCTGCTGCCCGGTATGTCGGTCAGCGCGATCCTGCGGGTGTTCTCGGGGGAACAGGGGCTGACCGTGCCACGGGACGCCATCAATCGCTACCCGGAAGGCCGTACAACGGTCTGGATTGCCGAACCCGATGGCGACGACGCCTACCGTGTACGCGAACAACGGGTCGCGGTCGGCAGCGGCTTCGCCAACCGGGTGGTGATCCGCAGCGGCCTGAACGGGGGCGAGCAGGTGGTGGCCCGGGGCAACGAGGGCCTCAGCGACGGCATGCGGGTGAGCCGGGTCGGGCGGGAGGCAGACTGATGTTCGCCGGCGTCATCCGGCACGGCACACAGGTCGCGGTGGTGGCGCTGATTGTCGCCGTTCTCGGCATTGCCGCCGCCATCCAGATCCCGGTACAGATGATTCCGGACCTGGAAGTGCGCACCATCACGGTGGAGACCCGCTGGCCCGGCGCCACGCCCCAGGACGTGGAAAAGGAGATCCTCATCGAGCAGGAGCGCTACCTGCGCAACGTACCGAACCTGAGCCGCATGGAGTCCACCGCCGCCAGCGGATCCGCTGAAATCGAGCTGGAGTTCCCCTTCGGCGTCAATATCACCGAAAGCCTGATCCAGGTGAACAACGCCCTGAGCCAGGTGCCGGACTACCCGCAGAACGTCGATGAGCCACGCATCGTCGCCACCTCCTTCTCGTCCAACGCCTTCATGTATTTCCGGGTCTCCACCCTGCCCGGTAATCCGCGACAGCTGGACATGGATCTGATGCGCGACTTCATCGAGGACCGCGTGCGCCCGCGCATGGAAACGGTACAGGGGGTGTCGGAGGTCACCGTTGGCGGCGGTGCCGAGCGACAGATGCAGGTGATCGTCGACGAACAGCGGCTCAACCAGCGGGGACTCAGCCTGGTGGATCTGCGCGATGCCATCACCGCCCGCAACCGCGACATCTCCGGCGGCGAGGTGGAAGCGGGCAAGCGACGCTATCTGCTGCGCACGGTCGGTCGTTTCGAGGATATCGACGACCTGCGCCAGCTGGTGGTGTCGCGCCAGGGGGACAGCGTGGTGCGCCTGCACGAGGTCGCCCGGGTGACGCAGGATCACTCCCGCATCCGCCAGCAATCCTTCGTCGACGGGCGCAAGGTCATCGGCCTGCAGGTGCGGCGTGAGAGCGGTTCCAACGTCATCGACATCAAGAACGCCATGATGCAGGAAGTGACGGCGATCAACGACGAGCTGCTGCGCCCGGCCGGCATGGTGCTGGAACTGACCGCCGACGACGCCCGCTACGTCGAGGCCTCGGTAAACAACGTCTGGACCAACCTGGGTATCGGCGCCGCATTTGCCACCCTGGTCATGTACCTGTTTCTGCGCTCGGGCCGGGCCACGCTGGTGGGGGTGATCGGGATACCGCTGTGCGCGATCGCCGCCTTTATCGGCCTGCTCGTCACCGGACGCACCATTAACGTGATTTCCCTGGCGGGGATCGCATTTGCCATCGGCATGACGGTGGACAACAGCATCGTGGTGCTGGAGAACATCGAGCGTCACCGGCGCCACGGGCTGGATCGCTTCGAATCGGCGCTCAAGGGGGTGATGGAAGTCTGGCCGGCGGTGCTGGCATCGACCCTGACCACCATCCTGGTATTCCTGCCCATCGTCTTTATCGAGGAGGAAGCCGGCCAGCTTTACTCGGACGTGGCCATCGCCATCGCATCCGCCATTATCGCCTCGATGCTGGTGGCGGTGACCCTGATTCCGACGCTCTGCGCCCGACTGGATTTCGCCTCCCGCCAGGACACCGACGAGAACCAGCCGAAAGCACGCTGGATGCGGGGCATTCTGGCGCTGGTGCGCTGGTTGATTGGCGGCCCCGGCCGGCGCCTGGGCACCATTGCCGTAACGGTGGTGGTCAGCGGCCTGGTGATCTATCGGCTGACACCGCCCGCGGAGTACCTGCCCGAGGGCGAGGAGCCTAAAACCTTCGCCGCGATGAGCGCGCCGCCGGGCTACAACCTCTCGGAGATGCGCCGCATCGCCAACCAGGTGGAGGACTACTTTCTGCCCCAGGTGGGTGCCGATGGTCGTGCCTACGCGGCCGGCGAGACCCCGGTGCCGCCGATGGCCTACCTCAACATGCAGGTGACTCCCACACGCATTCGCATCATCTCCGAATCCATCAACCCGACCCAGATCGACGCCCTGATGGACGCCATCACCGATTACTACGAGCGCTTCCCCGGTATGCGCGCCTTTGCCGCCAAGGGCTCGATCATCTCCAGCAACGACGGTGGCACCCGCAGCATCAACCTGGACATTTCCGGCCCCGAGCTGGTGCCCGTCTACCGCGCCGCCAACCTGGCGTATGACCGGGCGCGAGTCATCTTCGAAAGGCCGCGGATCCAGAGCCAGCCGTCCACCCTGAGCCTGGCCCAGCCGCTGATTCAGGTGCGTCCGGACTGGGAACGCATCGCCGAACTGGGCCTGGATACCGAGGCCGTGGGTTTCACCGTGGCCTCGCTCACCGAAGGGACCTATGTCGACGACTTCTTCCTCGACGATGACAAGATCGATATCTACCTGTACGGCAGCGGCAGCGCCGAGCCTTCACTGGCACGGCTGCCCAATACCTTGGTTCATACGCCCGAGGGCGCCACCCTGCCGCTGAGCAGCATCGCCTCGATAGAGGAGACGGTGGATACCAGCATCGTGCGCCGTGTGGATGGCCGCCGCACGGTCACGCTCAACATCATCCCGCCGGACGACGTACCGCTGGAAGCGGGCGTACAGCAGGTTCGCACCGAGCTGCTGCAATACCTGCGCGAGACCGGCCAGCTGCCAGCCTCGGTGAGTATCGACATCTCCGGCGCCAGCGACCAGCTCAATGCCACCCGGGAGGCGCTGATCGGCAATTTCGTCTTCGCCGTTGCCATCGTCTTCCTGCTGCTGGTGGCGATCTTCGCCCACTGGGGATATCCGCTGCTGATCATGACGACGATTCCGCTGGGCATCGCAGGTGGCATCGTCGGCCTGGCACTAATGAATCTGGTGGGCGGCCTGCTACCGCTGCTGGGCCTGCAGCCGCTGAGCCAGCCGTTCGACATGATCACCATGCTGGGCTTCCTGATCCTGATGGGCACGGTGGTGAACAATCCGATCCTGGTGGTGCACCAGGCCCGCCAGAATCTGCGCCACAAGGGCGCCGACGTGGTCGAGGCCGTGGGCCGGGCGGTCGCCACGCGGCTGCGTCCCATCGCCATGACCACCCTCACCACTCTGTGCGGCCTGTCGCCGCTGGTGTTCATCCCCGGCGAAGGCACCGAACTCTACCGCGGTGTCGGCGCCATCGTGCTGTTCGGCCTGCTCGGAGCCGCGATCGTGACGCTGACCTTCCTGCCTGCATTGACGGTATTCGTGCTGGACTGGGGCCGGCGACTGGCAGAAAACAAAGCCCATCGCGTTACAGAAGATGAACAGGCGACGAAACCGTAGTATGGGTGGAGGCGCAATGGCACTGTATTGTCGGTGCGCAGTGGCCTTGTTGCGGCGTAACCGCCAAGGACGGCGGACATCCGGAGCATGCAGGAGCGATTTTCGGGAAACCCATCAGCGACTCCGGCTGCTGCTCGCGGCACCTGCCCCGAATATGGTGACCAAACCTGTGGGTTATCGAATGGCCAGGGCCGGGGTTGATCCATTGCCGGACTGGGGGCTGGAGATACCCCGGTGCTAATCTGACACCGGGGTATCCGCTGGCGGTTAGTTTTGCTCCGGCCACTCAGCGATGACCACGCCATTCTCTGCAACATAACGCTCCCACTCCTGCTTCATCTCGGCAAGTTTGTCGGGGTTTGCGTCAGCCAGGTTAGTGGTTTCACCCGGATCCTTGGCCACATTGAACAGCTGCCAGCCATCTGTTTTGACAGGTCCGATCTTCACCCACACCAGCTTCCAGTCGCCCTTGCGCAGCGCCTGTTTCTCGGCGATTTCCACACCCACCGCATAGTCGCCGTCATGTACGGCTTCGGCTTCGCCCCTGATCATTGGCATCAGCGACTTGCCCTTGTGCGGATAAATCTCGATTCCGTTATAGGTCGCCGGATGCTCGGCACCGGCAACTTCGAGGAATGTCGGTGCCAGATCCATCACGGTAGTCAGCGCGGTTGTATTCACCTTGCCCGTTACGCCACCGGGGTATTTAACGATCAGCGGCGAGCGGATGCCGCCTTCGGTTACTGTGCCCTTGAAGTCACGGAATGGTCCTGCACTGGCCTGCGCCCACTCCTGGTATGCGGCGAACGAATTAGGCCGCCCCATATTCTCCGGGCTCAGATCGTAGGTCGCCTTCCAGTCGCTGGCTGCTTTCTCTCCATATCGTTTCCAGATATTGATGGGATTGCCGCCCTCAGGTCCGTTATCGGACATAAACACAAACAGGGTATTGTCGTACTCGCCAATCTCTTTCAGATGTTCCAGCAGACGACCGATATTGAAATCCATGTTGGCCACCATCGCCGCATAAATTTCCATCTTGCGGCTCGATACGGCTTTCTGTTCGTCTGTCAGAGAATCCCAGGACTTGTGAATGCTTAGTGGCGTAAAGGCATACGGGGTGGCGTCTTCAGGGAACAGTCCAAGAGCCTTTGCCCGTTCGGTGCGCTGCTGCTCCAGCTTTTCATAGCCTTGAGCGTAGCGTCCCTTGTACTTGTCGATCCAGCTGTCCGGTGCCTGAATCGGCCAGTGCGGGGCGGTGTAGGCTACGTAGGCGAAGAACGGCTTGTCGTCGTTCCGGTCCTCGTCGATGTACTCTATAACCTTGTCGGTATAGAAGTCGGTGGAGAAAAAGTCCTTGGGCAGTGACTCGACTTCCTCGCCATTGTCCCGGTAGGGGGCAATGGGCTTATCCGGGGTGTAACCCTTCTGGGTTCCGAAATGACTCGCGCCCCCCTTGAGCATAACGAACGATTTTTCAAAACCACGGTTATGCGGCAGATGCGGCTCCTCCAAGCCCAGATGCCATTTGCCGACCATGTAAGTGCGGTAGCCTGCGTTTTTCAGCGTTTCCGATATCGGCATCACATCGTCTCTCAGATAGCCGACATAGCCCGGTTGCCCCTGCTGGTTGGGTGCCTTTTTCCACTCGGCCATCTGCCCCATCCCTGCCAGATGACTATCGGTCCCGGAGAGCATCATTGATCGTGTAGGCGAACACTGTGGAGACACCTGAAAGTCCGAGATCAACAGTCCCTCATGGGCCATCTTATCCAGGTTCGGTGTATCGATTTCCCCACCGGTAACCCCAAGGTCGGTATACCCCATGTCGTCCGCGACAATCAAAACGATATTCGGACGTTCAGCAGCAGCCAGCGGAGAAAAAACCAAACCACCGATCAAGGCACCCAGTAGCGCCCGGGAACGGACTCCAGCCCTGTACTTGCCAGTTAGAAAAGCCATTTGTGATACCCCTGAGTGTTGCTGGAATTTATTATTCTGTTTTGATATCGAGCCAGTTCACATTGATACCCACGCTGCGCATGGCGATCGTAAGTCGGTTTGCGCCTCCTTGTGGTGATGTAGGCTTCAGCCATGCCCAATACTAGTATCTCCCGGGGCGCCTGTTTCTTCTGTTTGCAATCTGCCCGATAGACCCGCGAAATCAACGCCAAAATGGACAGCCTCCCCACAACGCAGAACAGCACGGCAGGATCACCGCACGGTGGACGGACGCTCAACATCATCACCGATGTTCATCTGACGCCCGGCAATGTCCACGACAGCGTGCCTTACCTGGGACGACTGGATCGTCAGGCAGAGCGCTTGGGGTTTGAAATCCGGTCGGTGGGTCTGGAGGCCGGCTACTTCACGGCGGGCATCTGCAAGGGGCTGGAGGAGCGCGACATCTGCGGGGTCATCGGCTACCGGCGGCCGACCCGCCGTAAGGGCTACTTCTATAAACGGGAATACCGTTACGACGCCGAGCAGGATCGCTATACTCGCCCTGAGGGCGCCGCACTGATCTACAAAACCACCGACCGGAACGGTTATCGGCACTACCGCTATGCCCGGTTCCGAGGGCTCAAGCGCATGAAGGCTCAGTACCTGTTAGCGGCTGCCGCTCAGAATATCAAGAAAATTGCCCTGCTCAGGGGCTAAAAATCCTTCTGTATACACTGAACTACGCCCTCAAGCGCCGCTCTACCGGGATAGTGAGCTTCCCACCTCCCGTATGACTCATACCTACGCTGTACCGAACTCCGCGAGAAAATTGCAGCACAGGGCAAAAAAACAAAACCCCGATCAAAACGACCGGGGTTTGGCAGTATCCTGAGCCCTTATACAAAGGGCTTTAGCGGATTCTGTGGTCAGACCAGAACGTCTAAAAACGCTACTCGATATTCTGGATCTGCTCGCGCATCTGTTCGATCAGCACCTTGAGTTCAACCGCGCACTGGGTGGTGTCGGTGACGATCGACTTGGACGACAGGGTATTGGCTTCGCGGTTGAGTTCCTGCATCAGGAAATCGAGGCGGCGACCGACCGGGTCCTTCTGTTTCAGTACCCTGCGCACTTCCTGCACGTGGGTGCCGAGGCGATCGAGCTCCTCGTCGACGTCGGCCTTCTGCGCTAGCAATGCGATTTCCTGTTCGAGCCGCGTTTCATCGAGCTCGATCCGCAGCTCGGCAAGGCGGCTGCGCAGGTTGTCGCGCTGCGCCTGCAGGATTTCCGGCAGGCGCTTGCGGACCTGCGCGACCACGGCTTCGATGCCGTCCAGGCGTTGTTCGATCAGCTGTGCCAGCTCAGCCCCTTCACGGCTGCGACCGGCGGCCAGGTCCTGCAATGCCTTGCCGAACAGTTCGAGAGCGGACTTCTTCACCGCACTCATGTCGATCTCGCTCTCGCGCATGACGCCGGGCCAGCGCAGCACCTCGAGCGGATTCAACGGCTGGCGGTCCGGTATCAGGCTTTCCAGATCCCGGGCGGCGTTTATCAACTGCTCGGCGAGTTCCCGATCGACACTCAG
The DNA here is from genome assembly GCA_013373085.1 of Oceanospirillaceae bacterium. Classification (GTDB taxonomy): domain Bacteria; phylum Pseudomonadota; class Gammaproteobacteria; order Pseudomonadales; family Balneatricaceae; genus Marinobacterium_A. The sequence continues at coordinate 29,745 of JABXIM010000019.1, forward strand.
GGTCTGCTGTTGCGTTTCCGGCACGAAACGCAGCGTGCATTCGACCTTGCCCCGGCTCAACGCCTTGCGCAGCTGTTCACGTAGCGGGCCTTCGAGGTCCCGCAGGCTGTCCGGCAGGCGCAGGTGCGGCTCAAGATAGCGGTGGTTTACCGAGCGAATTTCCCAAACCAGGCTGCCCCATTCGCCTTGGTGCTCCTGTCGGGTGAAGGCCGTCATACTGCGTGTCATGTCGTCCGATCTCGATTAGAATTAGCTGTTCGGAAAGCCATTCTAACAGCCCGTTCCGTGTCACGGCACCATCGGGCACTTCACGACTTAAGGTACGATTCAACGATGAGTTCGAGCATCTCCGAACAGCTGCAGAACCTGGGACTTAAAAAGCTGCGCCCGAGCGGCCGCCAGCCGGACCAGATGCGCGAAGTGAAGATCACACGCAATTTCACCAAGCATGCGGAAGGTTCGGTGCTGGTCGAATACGGCGACACCAAGGTACTCTGTACCGCTAGCGTCGATCGCGGTGTGCCACGCTTCCTTCGCGGCTCTGGCCAGGGCTGGGTCACCGACGAATACGGCATGCTGCCCCGCTCCACCAACACCCGTACCGATCGCGAAGCGGCACGCGGCAAACAGGGCGGCCGTACCGTCGAGATCCAGCGCCTGATCGGCCGCTCACTGCGTGCCGCGATGAACCTGAACAAGCTCGGCGAAAACACCATCACCATCGACTGCGATGTGCTTCAGGCCGATGGCGGCACCCGCACCGCATCGATCACCGGCGCCTTCGTCGCACTGCAGGATGCGATCAACGTGCTGAAGAAAGACAAGAACGGCGCCATGAAGGGCGATCCGATCAAGTGCATGCTGGCGGCGGTTTCGGTCGGTATCTTCGACGGTCATCCGGTGCTCGACCTCGACTACGCCGAAGACTCCAAGGCGCACACCGACATGAACGTGATCATGACCGACAAGGGCGGCTTCGTTGAAGTCCAGGGTACCGCCGAGGGCGAACCCTACTCCCAGGACGAACTGAACGCCATGCTGGACCTGGCCCGCAAGGGCATCGCCCAGCTGATCGAAGCACAGAAGGCCGCGCTGGCAGAATAACTCGCGCCGGGCAGGTACTGATCCCGCTTCGGCACATCCCCGTGGTCGCGGGACGAGTACTTCCATAAACAGAAAAGGGAGCCTGATGGCTCCCTTTTTCGTGGAAATCGTGACTTATTTGCCGCCGATATTGTAATCGATGATCACCGGGGCATGTTCGGAGAACTGCTCATCACGATAGATCCGGGCAGCCTTGACACTGTTGCGCAGGTTGGGGGTGGCCAGCTGGTAATCCAGGCGGGCGCCCTCGTTGAGCGACCAGGCGCGATTGTAATCCGGCCACCAGGTGTACTGCCGTTCGGCCTTGTTGACCCGTCGGAAGGTGTCGATGTACCCCATCTCGCCAAGCACCTCTTCCATCCATTCCCGTTCCTGGGGCAGGAAGCCGGATACGCTCTGATTGACGTACCAGTTGCTCAGGTCGATCGGCTTGTGGGCGATGTGGTAGGTGCCACAGAAAATGAAGTCGCGGCGTTTGCGCAGCGTCTTTTTCAAATGGCCCATTAACAGCTCGAGGTACTCTTCCTTGAGCGCCTGCGCCTCGGGGCTCTTGAGACCCGACGGAACCGACAGCGACGCGACACTGACCTTGTCGAAGTCAGCCTGGATAAAGCGGCCGTGGAAGTCGCACAGCTCGAAGCCCAGACCCGTCATAATCGCCTTGGGCAGCTCGCGGGTGTAAATGGCGACACCGCTGTAACCGTCTTCGAACGCATCGAAGAAGTAAGCGTTGTAGCCGTCCGGATGATAGCGATCACCGTCGAGCTGATATTCCTTCGCGCGCAGATTCTGCAGGCACACCACGTCGGCGTCCTGCTGTACCATCCAGTCGAAAAAGCCTCTGTCTGCAGCCTGTTCAATACCCTGCGTATTGAAAGTGATGACACGCATGTCTGTTGATCCTGTAAAGCGCGCGAAAAAACGATGGGAAAAGAAGAAGCAATTGTATAGCTTAGCGCGCCAAATTGAAATTTCTTCAGGCCAGTATCGCCGTAGAGCGTGGCTCCCGGCGCTGATATCATAGGCGCCGATCAGATTTCAGCCCGGAGAGCCCCCATGCAGGATTACCAGCGAGCCTTCATCGAATTCGCCATCGAGCGCGGCGTACTGCGTTTCGGTGAATTCACCCTCAAGTCCGGACGGACCAGCCCCTACTTTTTCAACGCAGGTCTGTTCAATACCGGCGAAGCGCTCGCCCGGCTGGGTAAATACTATGCCGCCGCCATCGAGGACGCCGGCATCCCGTTCGACGTGCTCTTCGGCCCTGCCTACAAGGGTATTCCGCTGGCCACGACGGCCGCCGTGTCCTTGGCGACCGACTTCCAGCGCGACGTTCCTTACGTATTCAACCGCAAGGAAGCCAAGGCCCACGGCGAAGGCGGCAACCTGGTCGGTGCCGAACTCAAGGGGCGCGTGCTGATTATCGACGACGTTATCACCGCCGGTACTGCGATCCGCGAAGTGATGCAGATCATCGAACAGGCGGGTGCCACTCCCGCAGGTGTCGTTATCGCGCTGAACCGCATGGAACGGGGCCAGGGAGAGCTCTCCGCCATCCAGGAAGTCGAACGCGACTACGGCATGCCGGTCGCCAGCATCGTGACATTGAATGATGTGCTGACCTATCTGGGCGAAAAAGGCGGCATGGAAAAGGAGATCGCAGCGATCGAGGGATACCGCGCCCAGTACGGTATCGAGGCCTGATATCAGCTATTTCCAGGCGCGGCATTGACACTGCCGAATCAAGCGTGTTTAATTGTGCGCCTTCGTTGCCCGGATAGCTCAGTCGGTAGAGCAGGGGATTGAAAATCCCCGTGTCGGTGGTTCGATTCCGCCTCTGGGCACCATCTTACTTAAAAGCCTCGCTAGAAATAGTGGGGATTTTTTGTATTCGGAAGGACCGCGCCGCGTCATCGAACCGCGGTTCGATTACTCGCTACATCCCTGTAGCTCGCCCTTCGGGTAATCGTCGCACGCGACGATATGCAAAATTGCTCCCGGCAACTTAGTACCCGCTACATCCATGTGGCTAACCCTGCGGGTCGTTACCGCAAGCGATAACGCGTCAATTCATTTCTGACGTTTTGATCCGTCTGCGGGCAAAACCTCACTTAAAAGCCGCGCGGGTTGCAGCGGGTTGTAGGATGGGTGGAGCCGCCAAGGCACTCCGCCAGCGGTCCGCAACGGATTCTCTGCGGCGTAACCCATCAACTGTTTCGCTTATCGCATTGTGAACTGACGATCGCAACGCATCTCCACAGATGCTACGCCGCCATTACCGACTGAATATCGCGAAACCCGCCATTTCAGATCGATCGGTGCCGGCCGGCACAACTGGAATTTAGGTTCCACCCTGCCTGCGGCGTCCGATATCAAGAAGCGCCGCTGCTCCTGTCAGTGTTCAAACGCTCCCGTTCGGCTTCGAGCTTGTCCATGATGAAGCTGATAAAGAGGCGAACCTTGGCGGGCAGATACTTGCGGTGCGGATACAGCATCTGAACGTCGCGACTTTCAGGCCGGAAATCCGGTAACAGCGCAACCAGACGCCCTGTATCGAGGGCGTCGCCAACGACGTAATGGGGCAGGTTCGCGATTCCGATCCCGGCTTCGGCAGCATCAGCAGCCGCGCGTAGCTCGTCGTATTTCAACCGGGGCTGCAGGTCCACCCGATGCTGCTCGCCGGCGGCGTCAGTAAAGATCCATGTCGCACTGCGCCTCGATGCTATGAGCGGGAAGGCGCCAAGCGCATCCGGCGCTGACGGCTGCCCGTGTCGATCAAGGAAGTCGGGGCTGGCGCAGAGACAGAACCTAGAGCGGAACAGCGGACGGGAAATCCAGTCGGGAATGGTGATATCCCCGATCCGGAAGGCAATGTCGACACCTTCCTCCTTGAGATCGATATTGCGATTGACCAGCAGCAATTCCAGATTGATCCCGGGATGCAGACGCATGAACTCGAAAAACCAGGGATTGAGCAGCGCATTGGCTAGGCTGACGGGCGCGGTTATCTTCAGATTACCCTGCGGAGACGCCAGTTCTCCATCAATGTTCGCCGTGACATCGACCAGATCGTCATAGAGTGGGTGGCAGCGGTTGTAGAACAGCGTGCCCGCCTCGGTCAGCGACAGTTTACGGGCGCTTCTGTACAGCAGCTTGTATCCCAGCGAGTCCTCCAGCTGCTGTATCCGGCGGCTGAGCGTCGACGTTGGCATCTCCAGTTCTTTGGCCGCCGCCACGTAGCTTCCCTTGTCGACCACCCTGATGAACAGGAAGAGATCGTGATAGTCCATCCGATTAATCCCGAATTTGGAATTTAAGGTATTAAATAACGTTAAACTTCCAGGATACAACATCAAGTAGACTGAAGCAGGTGTCTTTTTTTATCGCAGTCAGCCAGGAACGAATACCGTCTATGAACAAGATAACAGCAGCGACCGCAGCCAACTTGATCGATCGGGCCGAACATAAGGCCAGAGACCTTGGCGTCAACGTCTGTATCGCCGTCACCGACGGCGGTGCCCATCTGCTGGCGTTCAAGCGTATGGACGGCGCCTTTACCGGTTCTGTCGATGTCGCCATCGGCAAAGCCCGCACCTGCTCGCTGTTCCCGGTCCCATCCGGCGACTTCGGCAGTCTGATCCGCAATGAGCAGCTCACAGGCATGGAGTTGTCTAATCACGGACTGGTCGGGTTCGCCGGCGGGCTCCCGATCAGACAGAATGACTGTCTGATCGGGTCTGTCGGCATATCCGGGGCGACCGCCGAACAGGACGCAGAAATCGCCGACTATGCCGTGCAGGAGTTTGCGCTATGAGCACAATCAAACTGAGCATCGTCGACCAGTCTCCCGTACACGACGGCAAATCCCAGGCCGCGGCGCTGCAGGACAGTGTCAGGCTTGCACAACTGGCGGACAGCCTCGGCTACCACCGCTACTGGGTTGCGGAACATCACGGTACACCGTCCTATGCCGGCTCGGCGCCGGAAATCCTGATCGGGCAGATCGCCGCCCATACCCGAAATATCCGCGTCGGCAGCGGCGGAGTCATGCTGTCGCATTACAGCCCCTACAAGGTGGCCGAAGTCTTCCGCACACTGGATGCCTTTTTTCCCGGCCGAATCGATCTGGGAGTGGGCCGCGCGCCCGGCGGCGCGGGGCAAATAACCGAGGCTCTGGCCTACCCCCATACACCCACGGCACCCAATCGCTTTCCCCATCTGCTGGAAGCGCTGACCGGCTATATCGACGGCAACTTGCCTACCGGACACGCCTTCCAGGGACTGCCGACAACACCCGAGGGAAGCAAGACCTCTCCACAACTGTGGGCCCTGGGTTCAAGCGACGGCAGCATCGAGCTCGCGGCCCGGCTTGGCTGGGGCTTTGTGCTGGCGCTTTTTATCGGCACCCACCACCGAGCTGCCGACATCATCTCTGACTATCGGAAAATGTTCAGGTCTCGCAGCCGGGACGGTGATAACACCGGGCCGGCAATGATCGCCAACGCCGTCATCTGCGCCGACAGCCGCGAAGAAGCCGAGTTTCTGGCGGCCTCCCATACCTACTGGAAACTGCAGGCACACCGACATGGCATCCGGGAGGGACTTCGCGATCCCGCACAGTGCCTGGACCTGTACGCTCAGCTGCCGCAAAGCGACAGGGCTTTCTTCGACGAGACCCGCAGCGGCATGATTCTCGGGACGCCGGAGCAGTGCCGGGAGCGTTTGGAGTATCAGGCCGACTATTACGATGTGGACGAAGTGGTCGCGGTCGCCGTTACCCACAGCTTTGAGCAACGCTGCGAAAGCTACCGCAAGCTTGCCAGCGCATTCGGCCTATCGGACTGATATGTCACAGCGGCTATGCCTGTGAACAAAACGACTGTGAATAAAAACACTATTCACAGCCTGAATACTATGCACAATAATTGTTGGCAGGGCTGTGAGTAAGCTTGTGACAAGCATCTTACATTTACGCACAAAGCCCGCCGTTACTGGCGCGCGGTAAATTGATCAACAGAGCAGCCAATACGGCTAAAAAGCCTTGTGGAAAACAATCCATGATCCGGCCATCTCACTGATCACCAGTTTATCACCAGCACTATTCACAGCCCGCTGCAACATCTGTGGGCAAGTCGGAAGCATCCGAAAGTGGTGAACAATGCAGGGAGCATGAGATGAAATCTCACCAGGGAACGAGGCAGCCTGCAAGGAATCTGGATACCTTCACGAATAATGCGTCGAGCAGCCATCTGTTAGCCGCGTGACCTGTTCGTGCTGAGGAGCCAGGGCCCCTGGAGGTGGTGCAGAGTGTTTAAACGCTTCGTGGACGCAAATACTGACGAAAAGCGGAATCCATAAGCATTTTGAGCCCGTTTTAAACTTGCATCCGGCCGTGCACTTAGATTTTCAACAGCCGCCAAGCCGCGATCATTCGACAGATTCAGGCCTGTGCATAAAAGGTGCTGTGCATAAACAACAGGGCAGAGCGGCCCTAAACTACACACAATATCTGTTTGCCACACTGTGGATATCCTTGTGACAAACGTCTGACAGCGACGTGCACGCATCGTCATGACTGCGTTTGTGGAAACTGATCAACTAAGCAGCCAAAGCGGGCAAATTTCACTGTGGAAAAGTGCCGGCGCTCATCCCGCCGGCATCATACCCACAGTTTCCACAGTTTTATCCAAAGCCGGTTCTGGCCGAGACTCAGGCGGCGCCGGCGCCGAAATGCTTGCCCAGCAACGCGTGATAGAAATCCCGATCGCGCAGCACACCGATCAGACTGTCGCGCTCTTTCAGCAGCACCGGCTGACCGGTCTGATAACGGATCTCCAGCGCCTCCCGCATCGAGATATCGGGGCTTGCGACCACCAGAGTGTCGCTATCCAGCGAGAGGACATCGGCGCCCTTCTGCCACTGCTCGACGCGCAGGGCCTGCTCCTTGCGACCGGCCGCGACCAGGTGCCCGGCATCATCCATACGCAGCCAGGTGTCTTCCTGGCCATTGAGCACCACCAGTTCGTCGAGACGCTGCAGTTCTCCCATGCCGGTCATCAGCGAACGGCCACGCAGCACATTCAGCGGGTTGGTATGGGCGACGAAGTTCTTCACGTAGTCGTTGCAGGGGTTGAGCACGATATCTTCGGGTCGGCCGTGCTGGATGATGCGCGCCGACTCCATGATGGCGATATGGCTGCCGATTTTCAGCGCCTCGTCGAGATCATGACTGACAAAGAGGATAGTCTTGTTGAGCTTGCGCTGCAGCTCGATCAGTTCGTCCTGGAGCTGGCTGCGGATCAGCGGGTCCAGCGCGGAAAAAGGCTCGTCCATGAGCAGAATATCGCTATCCATAGCAAAGGCCCTAGCCAGGCCAACGCGCTGCTGCATTCCGCCGGACAGTTCGTGTGGCAGCTTGTTGCGCCACTCCGCCAGTCCAACCATTTCCAGTTTTTCCATCGCCCGCTTGTGCCGCTCGGCTTTGCTCATGCCCTGCATCTCGAGGCCGAAAGCGACATTTTCGAGCACGCTGAGCCAGGGCATCAGCGCAAACTTCTGAAACACCATCGACACTCGCTTGCTGCGCATATGACGCAGGGTCTTGGCGTCGCACTTGGCCATATCGACCATGCGCTCGCCATCCTGTACCAACAGCTCGCCGCGGCTGATCGGATTGAGACCGTTGACCGCGCGCAGCAGGCTCGACTTGCCGGAACCGGACAGTCCCATCAGCACGCATATTTCGCCGCGCTGTACTTCCAGGCTGGCATCATGGACACCGACCACCTGGCCGGTGCCATCGATAATTTCCTGCCGGGTCTTGCCCTGATCCAGCAGCGCCAGTGCCGGTGCCGGATTCTTGCCGAACACTACGTCGAGGTTGTGAATACTGACTGCGGCCATGATCAAACCTCCTCTTTGGCGCGGGGATTCTTGCAGATACGGTCGAGGATGATGGCGACCAGCACGATGGCCAGCCCCGCCTCGAACCCCTGGGAGATATTGACCGTGTTGAGTGCACGTACCACCGGCTTGCCGAGACCGTCGGCGCCGACCAGCGCGGCGATCACCACCATCGACAGTGACAGCATGATGCACTGGGTGATACCGGCCATGATGTTGGGCATCGCCGCCGGCAATTCCACCTTGAACAACAGCTTGGATGGCGTGGCACCGAAGGCCCGGCCGGCTTCGATCAGCTCTTCCGGCACCCGGCTGATGCCGAGGCAGGTGAGGCGGATCGGCGCGGCAATGGCGAAGATAATGGTCGAGATCAGGCCGGGTACCACGCCAAGACCGAACAGCACCAGCGTCGGGATCAGATAGACGAAGGTTGGGATCGTCTGCATCAGGTCCAGTAACGGCCGCAGCAGGGTGTATACCCAGGGCCGGTGCGCAGCCAGAATCCCGACCGGGATGCCGATCAGCACCGACAGGGCCGTCGCGGTAAGCACCAGCACGAAGGTCTCAAGCATCTCCTGCCAGTAGCCGAGATTGAGGATCAGCAGCAGCGACACCACCACGAAAACCACCAGACCGATACTGCGATGCAGCAGCCAGGCGAGGGCAGCGGTAATCAGCACCGGTACCCAGAACGGGAACCACTGAAACAGCGCCACCAGGTTCAGGATCAGCCACTCCAGCGACATCGCAATGGTGTCGAAGAAGCCGGCTGCGTTGTAGGTCAGCCAGTCGACGAATTGCTCCATCCAGTGGCCGAGGGGAATCTTATGGTCGGTAAGCCAGTTCATAATTCGGTTTCCTCAGGACGTACGAATCCTGTCGCCCCGCCTGCTGACAGGGCAACGCCTCGGGTTGTAGCGATCAGGAACCGGTTAGAGTTCGAGGTAGGCGCGAACCGCCTCCAGACCGGGCTTGCCGTCCTTGGTCTGGACGCCGTCGAGCCAGGCGTCGAGTGCTTCCGGGTGCTGCTTCAGCCAGTTGCGCGCGGCATCGCCGGGCTTTTCGCCATCATCCAGAATCGCACCCATGATTTCGTTTTCCATTTCCAGCGTAAAGCCCAGGTTGCCGAGCAACTTACCAACGTTCGGGCACTCTTCGGCATAGCCCTTGCGCACATTGGTATACACGGTGGCGCCACCGAAGTCCGGGCCGAACCAGTCGTCGCCGCCTTCAAGATAGGCGATCTCGAAGTTGGCGTTCATCGGATGCGGCTCCCAGCCGAGGAAAACGATCCACTGGTCACGCCGCACGGCGCGGCTCAGCTGGGATATCATCCCCGCCTCCGACGACTCGACCAGGCGGAACTCTCCGAGGTCGAAGGCGTTCTCGTCGATCATTTTCTGGATCAGGCGGTTGCCATCGTTGCCCGGCTCGATGCCGTAGATGCTGCTCTTGAGTTCGTCGGCATGGGTGGCGATATCGGCAAAGCTTTTGATGCCGCCGTCATAGGCCGCCTTGGACACGGCGAGGGTGTACTTGGCGCCCTCGAGATTGGCGCGCAGCGTTTCAACGCTGCCGTTTTCGCGGTATTTGGCGATATCCCCCTCCATTGTCGGCATCCAGTTACCCAGAAAAACATCGATGTCGCCGGCCGCCAGCGAGGTATAAGTCACCGGTACCGACAGCAGGTCGGTGCGGCTCTTATAGCCAAGCCCCTCGACCAGCTCGGTAGCCACCGCGGTAGTCGAGGTGATATCGGTCCAGCCGACGTCAGAGAACCGTACGGTATCGCAGCTGTCGGCCAGCACGGGGGACGCCATGCCAGCGGCACAGATCAGAGTCGCCAGGGTAGTGCGGATGCTTTTCAAAGAGGTGTTCATCGCCATTCCTATTGTTGAGTTGTAACGGACCTGTACCTCCAGGGCAGCCCGGATGCCTTCCGGGCTGGCGTGGAGCCACAGCGGGCCCGCCGCTCTCCCTTTGGGGCACGGCGGGCGCACACTGAACCGACATGGCCGGTTCTCTGTTTGATCAGTAGGGACTTTCCAGCTCGCCGAGTTCGACGAAAACGCTCTTGGTCTGGGTGTAGTGATACAGGCTCTCAATGCCGTTTTCGCGGCCGATACCCGACTCCTTGTATCCGCCCACCGGCATCTCCGCCGGCGACGCCCCCCAGGTATTGATCCAGCAGATACCAGCCTGCAGCTGCGCGATCACGCGATGCGCACGGCCGATATCGCGGGTGAATACGCCAGCGGCCAGCCCCACGCGGGTATCGTTGGCACGGCGGATCACCTCGTCCTCGTCGCTGAAGCGCAGCACCGACATGACCGGACCGAAGATCTCGTCCCTGACATTGGGCATCTCGTCGCTGCAGTCGGCGAATACCGTCGGCTCGACGAAGCTGCCGTTTTCCAGGCCGTTACCGGTGGCGCGGCGGCCGCCGCAAACCAGGCGCGCGCCGGCCCGCTGTGCGGCGTCGATGTAGCCCAGCACCTTGTCGAGGTGCTTTTCGGAGATCAGCGCGCCGATCTGGGTATCCGGATCCAGCGGGTCGCCGATGCGCAGCGCGCGGGTACGGCGCTCGAGTTCCTCGAGAAAGGCCTCGTAGATGTCGTCGTGGACGAAGACGCGGGTACCGTGGGTGCAGACCTCGCCCTGGGTGTAGAAGTTAGCCAGCAGGGCGCCGGAGACCGCGGTTTCGACCTTGGTGTCCGGGAACACGATCATTGGCGACTTGCCGCCCAGCTCCATGGTGACCGACTTCAGCGTGGTGGCGGCGGCGCCCATGACACGCTTGCCGGTACCGCATTCGCCGGTGAAGGAGACCTTGGCGATATCCGGATGATGGGTCAGCAGGGCGCCCACACGGCCATCGCCCTGCACGACGTTGAAGACGCCGTCCGGTACGCCGGCCTCGGTGAAGATCTCGGCCAGCTTCATCGCCGTCAGCGGCGTTTCCTCGGACGGCTTGAAGATCATGGCGTTGCCCGCCGCCAGTGCCGGTGCGGCTTTCCAGCAGGCGATCTGGATCGGGTAGTTCCAGGCGCCGATACCGGCACAGATGCCCAGCGGCTCGCGACGGGTATAGAAGAAGTTGCCGTTGCCCAGATCCTGGTAGTCGCCCTGGATCTTACTGGCGAGACCGGCGTAGTACTCGATAACATCGGCGCCGGTATGGATATCGACCACCTCGGCTTCCTGCAGCGGCTTGCCGGTGTCGAGCACTTCGAGACGGGCGAGTTCGTCATTGCGTTCACGCAGCAGCTCGACCGCGCGCAGCAGAATCCGGCTGCGTTCGGTACCGGACATCGCCGACCACACCGCGAAGCCGTCTTTGGCCGACGCGATCGCCGCCTCGACATCGGATTCGGCGGCCTGCTGAACCTGTGCCAGCACCTCGCCGGTCGCCGGGTTGCGGGTTTCGAAGGTTTCGCCGCTCGCTGCGTCCCGGCAACGGCCATGAATGTACTGGGTAATGCTGCTCATGATGTTTATTGGGTCCTGCGCTTGTGTTCAGTGTTGAGATTTTCAGGCGGCAGCTGCCGCTCCAGGTAATCGGTAATGATGCGCTGCGCCATCTCGCTGTTGATGCCTTCGGGCGCCAGGGCGCCGCGCAACCAGATGCCGTCGATCAGTGCCGCGATGCCCTGGGCGACAAACTGCGCCCGCTCCGGCTCCAGCACCCGCTTCAGCTCGCGCCGCAGATGCGACAGCAGCCGCTGTTCGTTGACGCGTTGCAGCCGGAACAGCATGTTGTCGTGCATCGACTGGGACCAGAACGCCAGCCAGGTCTTGACCACCTTGCGATCGAGCTGGCGGGGATCGAAGTTACCGCCCACGATCGCCTTGATCCGGCCCACGACATCGTCGGGGTCGGTCTCGGCCAGCCGCTCGCTGACACCATTCGAGAGCTGTTTCAGCACCGAACGCATCGTGGCTTCCAGCAGGCCGTCCTTGCCACCGAAATAGTGGTTGATGATGGCCGGGGAGACCCCGGCATAGCGGCTGATAAGGGCCACGCTGGCCTTCTGCAGACCGTGCGAATCGATCGCCTCCATGGTGGCGTTGATCAACTGCGGCTTTCTGATTTCCGGCATCCCGACTTTGGGCATGCAACATGCATCCTTTTTTAATTAAACGATCATTTAACTATAGACTGGCCGCTTCGCTCCGCAGTGTCAACCCGGCAAGACGCCAATGGCGCTAATTGTTACGAAATAAGGTAAAAATCGACAAAAATGTCGTTTTTGAATACCTCAGCGTCGTCTTCAGATCAAAGATAGAGAGTGATAGGTGACGGGTGACGCGGAGGATGAGGCACAAGGGGGATGGATGAAGCGATGCATTCCAACCAGTCTGAAAGACTGGTGCATTGCACGGGCATCGCATAACCCGACATATCGTTCGTATTGCAGATCGACTGCCCACAGGCGGCGCGATGGTTGGTTTTGGGTGTCGCGCCTTCGGCGTTTTACCCGACCGACAGGTAAGACTAAACCGTCGCGTGGCGCCGCCAGACCAATAACTGGTTGTTGGCGGGCATGGCGAAATCGTGGGCGAGCGTCAGACCTTCGGCGGCGGCCAGCGCATCCACCGCCTCGAAGTCACGGATGCCACTGCGGGGATCGCGCTGCTGCAGCCAGCGATCGAACTCGGCATTACTGGCGCTGGTGTAGTCGCCGCCGTAGCGAAACGGGCCGTAAATGCACAGCACCCCTTCCGGCGCCAGCACACGTCCAACGCCGGCCATCAGTGCCTCGACCTCGCTCCAGCCGACGATATGCAGCGTATTGGCGGTAAACACCGCATCCCAGCCGCCTTCCGGCCATTCGCTCGAACGAACGTCCAGCGCCCGGGGCGGCAGTACATTGCCGCCGCCATGTCGCGCCAGATTGGCGGCCAGGGAAGGCAGGCTGACTGCAAGCTCCGTGGGCTGCCAGCTCAGCTGCGGCAACGCCGCCGCGAAGTGTACGGCATGCTGGCCGGTGCCGCTGCCGATCTCCAGCAGCCGACGTCGGTCCGCCAGCAGCGGCGCCAGACGGGTCAGGATCGGCGCCTGATTGCGGGCGCAGGCTTCGCTGTAGGTGGTCCAGGTCATGGGCGGCCTCCGGGATCAGAAGGCCGTCATTCTCGACAGCGTCCCGGGGTCTTGTCAATTCAGCGCCAGATATCGATCGCCTGCAGCAGGGCGTCGGCGTCGCCCATGCGCTCGATCTGCTCGGCGCGGCTGTCGAGAAGGTGGCAGAGAAAGTCGTGGACGAAGCGCCGCTCGTCAGTCGTGAACGCCCGTACCCGGACGTTCCCCGGCCCGTCCCAGCACAGGTGGAACAGCAGCTGGTCGAGGTAGTAGCACTCGTCGTGCGGATCCAGCGCCAGCCGCACCAGGGCCGGGAAGAAGTAGCGAAATGCCTCGTCGCTGCAATAGCAGAGCGGATCCCAGGCCGGGCTGCCCAGCTCCTCCAGGCCAATGCCCCGCGGGTCCTGGCGCTGCAGCGTCGCCTCGTGCTCCGCGCACTCGCAGCAGTGGCGGGCATTGCCGAACTGCGCCGGGCGCGGCAGGTCGAACAGCGCCGCCGCGCGAACCAGCCACTCGCCATCGTCCAAGGTTCAGGAACCGACCGCCGTCGATATATCGTCGCGTCCCTTGGTCTGCTTGTGCAGATACATCTGGCGATCCGCCAGTCCCAGCAGGCCTTCCGCATCATCGGCGTCGTCGGGGTAGACCGCAAGGCCGATACTGCCGCCCTGCGTCAACTCGATATCACCGACGCGGAAAGGCCGGGTGAACAGCAGTTCGAGCTTGTCGCGAACGTTATCGAGCTGGCTTTCGCCTTCCAGTACCGGAATCAGAATCACGAACTCGTCGCCATGTATCCGGGCCACCGTATCCTCGCCGCGCATCGATTCACGCAGGCGCACGCCGACCTGAATCAGCAGTTGGTCACCGACATCATGACCCCAGAGGTCGTTGACCCGCTTGAAGTCGTCGAGGTCGAGGAAAAATACCGCCACCCGGCTGGCGGTCCGCTGTGCCGATCGGATGGCCTGCTCCAGTCGGTCGATCAGGAGATTGGTGTTGGGCAGGCCGGTGAGGTGATCGTAATGGGCTTTTTCATACAGCGACTGCTGCTGTTCCATATAGCGCTGACGGGCCCGACCGACACGCAGCAGCACCCAGCCGCCCTGGGACATCAGCAGCACACCACCGACGAACAACCCCGCGATCAGCCACAGATCCAGCACCTGCCAGGGCGGCCGATAGTGAATGTCGAGCAGCAGCGGCTGAGTCTCGTCCGATAGCGCCGCGGTACGCGTGAAGGTGGGGAGGGGCAATAGCGAACGCGATTCGCCAGGGTGCTCGAACAGCAGTCCCCGATCGCCGAGCGTCTCGTCGGGATGACGTAACCGTACACTCAGACCCGGCATATCAAGCGCCCAGCCCGGCATCAGCGTAGCGGCCCGTACCACCAGCAGTGCATAGTGCCGATGGCCGCCCAGGCGTGCGTTCTTACCATGCTCGAATCCCGGTTCGACGGCATGGTACAGCAGGTATCCACGGTTCTCCGCAAGTGCAATCGGGCGCGAGAGGCCGGCGTCAACGCCGTCCCGGCCCAGCAGCCCACTGAGAGCGGACGTTTCATATGACATGTCCATTCCCAGCAGAGCACGCGCCTCCGGCAGCTCCGGCTCCAGCAGCACCACCGGATAGTATGGCGCCGCCGTCCGGACACCCGGCTCGCGTTGCGGGTGGATGCTGAAACCGCGGCCCTTCCAGTCCTGCATGCGCTGCATAAAGGATTCCCTGGCATCTGGCTCGACCCGGCTGGCGAGCGCCAGCATGTACACATTCGGCTCATGCTGCTGCAGGCGCGCCGCATAGGCACGGGCCAGATCCAGGTCCGGCTCCGGATCAAGCGTGGAGAGATAGTGGGCGAAGCTTTCGAGCACCATGCCCTGCGATGCCAGCTGCATCTCCAGATGGTGGTTCAGGTCATTGGCGACCTTGTCGGCCCGGGAATCCAGGCGACGATATTCCAGCATCAGCGCACAGGAAATAAACAGCAGAGACGCCAGCAACCAGACGACAAAATTGCCCGTCAGGCGGGTGCGCGGCATCAGGTCGGCGGGGGAGCGTTCCATGCTGTTGTCCCGGTTGCGTGGATCAGACTTAAATGATGTCCCCAATCGGTCACTCAATCAAGAAAAAGCCGCAAACCCGGATACTAACGTTTCGGGAAGTCATTGCCGCCATGCGCCCAAACGCAAAGAACCGGTATCGGGCAAGGCCCGATACCGGTTCTTGTCGCCCCCCGCGCCCGGAAGGGCGCGCGGCAAGCGGTCAAAAGAAAGAGGGCTTAGTTCTTCTCTTTGTCGACCAGCTTGTTGGCGGAGATCCACGGCATCA
>JABXIM010000156.1 GCA_013373085.1 Oceanospirillaceae bacterium
AGGAAGGGCGCCAGCGCCAGCAGCAGCATCGGGATCGAATCGACCCAGGGCAGCAGCCCGAGTTTGCAGATCACCGCGGCAATAGAACCGGCAAAGGTGCCGATCGTTGCTTTCAGCACGACGCGCTTGGGCATTTCCATGGTGGAGAATACCGTGGTGATAATCGCCGCCCCCATCATGGCGTAGAGGAACAGCGGCTCGCCGGTCGCGAGCCAACCGGCGCCAAGCGACAACAACACCAGCAACGTACGCAGGCCCGTGCGCAACGCATCGATCCAGTCACGGTGAAGACTGACTTCGACGCGCTTCAACGGAACCTCGACCTCGGTCTGTAACCGTCGCTGCTCGTCCTCGAGCCGGCGCAGCGTCTGCTGCAGCCGGTCGACCCGCTCGTACATCCAGGGACGTCCTTCGAACAGCCGCTGCCGATGCCAGTCGTCCAGCCAGACTGTCAACTGCGACGCACCGCTAATGTCTGCAGGCGGCAGGCCTCGTTGCTCGGCGGCCAACGGCGACGCTCCAACCTCCCGGGCCGCTGCCAGCACATCGAACACCGCCAGCAGCAGGTGCCGAATACGGCGTCGCTCACGGCGCAGCGACACGGCGCCAGAGCCACCCTGATCGCATTCGGCATCCAGCGCGGCCAGTTCCAGCCCAAGCCGGGACTCGGTATCGATACGGGCCTGGCGGTCCCAGTCGCCGCTCAGCACCGCCGCGATCAGGCGCAGGGTTTCAACGCTGACCGCCGTTGCGCGCTGGCGCAATCCCTCGGTTTCCAGGCGTGGCGACCAGAGCCAGGAAAACAACAGCGAACAGACTACGCCAACCAGTATCGCGGCAACGCGGGACAGTGCCATCGAATTGATATCGTCCGGATGGGACAGCGTCGGCAGGGCCACCAGTGCGGCGGTGTAGCCGGCCAGGAGGGCAGCGTAGACATGAAATCCCGACAGCAGATTGGCGGCCACGGCACTGGCACTGATCCAAAACGCCAGCGCCGGAATGAACAGCCAGGGATTCAGCTGCGCCAGGTGCATCATCCCAACCGAGGCCAACGCCCCGACCAGGGTACCCGCCACCCGCGCCAACCCCTTGCCCAGCAGCTGGCCGCGGTTCGGCTGTGCCACCAGCAGCACCGTCATGCCGGCCCAGAAGGGGCTGTCGATACCGAGCAGCATAGCGATCAGCAATGCCGCCAGCGTCGCCAGGGTATTGCGACCGGCACGTACCAGCGCGCCCTGTTTCGGGCGCAGTAGAAAGTCCAGAGTGGAAAATGTCGCCAAGATCAAATCCTGTCCTGGTTAACGATGTAGGCCAGGGCCTGGGTGTCGTGAGTCAGAGCAGCCGCTTGGGTGAAGCGGTGTGTAAAAAGACTTGAGATGTGCATTGGTGGAAAGCCTCAGATCCATTTCAGCCAACGTATGGCGCCCATGACTAACCCGCTGGTATGGTCACCAGGGGCAGCCCTTCCCTGCCCCCCGACTCGGTCAGCGAGAAAACCAGCATGAGGTATGCCAGCGTGCGCTTGGAGCGGAAATCCCGGTCATCGATCCAGAACCACAGATCCCGGTATCTCACCGCCACAAACGCATCCACCGGCGGCTCGACGCTGTGTCGTACATCGATCAGGCGGACGAATTCCTGCTGCGTCGGATAGCCTTCGTCAAAACCAGAAGGCTGAGTCCTGCCCTCCTCGATATGTTCAGCTGGCACGCGGACCTGGCCGGCCAGTTCGAGCATTATGCTCAATGTAGATCGGGTTACAATCGCCAGCTCGGTGTCGTTTTTCGCCACCTCGCCAAACGCGACCTCGAATTCGGAGGCTTCGGCATTGAGCCCGAGCAGTGCTCTGAGCTCCGTTGCGGCATCCAGAGCCGCTGCCGGCAGATCTTTACGGCGGATTGCCAGGATCGTCGTGCCACTGCCTTTCGAATTGTCAATCTCGACGCGCATGCCCAGTGCACCGGCCTGCTGAAGCTGGTCGAACAACTCCACCACCCGATAGAAACCGCCTTCGCCCCGGCGCTGAATAGCCCCGAGCGATTTCTGCGCCCGAAGACCATTGATCGTCTCAATCGCAATCGGCATAAACACTTTAGCTGGCCAGCCTGCCTGGATCAGGAACAGCATTGCACTGGGAGGTATAGGCGTCAGAAAATTCTTGTTGAAATCGCTTCCGGTGATGGGCGCGTAGGTTATGGTCGGCCGATCGGTATAGGTACCCGCACCGCCCACCGAAAAAATATCGGGATTGCCGTTTCCTTCGACCAGGGTCGCGCCCAAATTTACTACACTCTCCAGCGAATAGCCGGCGACGATTGAGACTACCTCCATGAACAGCGGCATGTCCGAATAGCGCAGCTTGACGATATTCAGCAGCGTCTGTTCCTTCCAGGAATCGGAGACCGCAGTGTTGTAATCGAAACGATCCTTCGAAACGCTTGGCGGACCGACTGATGCGCAACTGGCGAGCAAGACAGATCCCAGGCAAATCAATATTCGGGCGCTACGTGACATGGCGGCGTACCACAGGCGACGTTAAATCCAAAAAAAACGATGTACGTCAATACGTTATAGCCAATACTAACCGACACTCCCAGCATCACTGGGTCATCAGCTTCTGGCACGACTGCACGGCGTCCTGTCCCTTGCACTGCGGGTCACGAGTCATGGTGGTGCAGACTTGGAGACCGGTTGAGCTGCCGACTGGCCTGGAGGTTTCGACAAGTGTAGCAGCTGCCGGAATTGCTGAGACGAGCATGCGTCGTCGGCCAGCGGACAGGCCGTTGCGTCAATACGAGCTCCAGCAGCATGAAATTGAGGTGTCTCATGAGTACTGGGTATTTTGTAGATGGTGAAGGAATCCGGTAATAATGGGTAGATGTTCATTTAGGCGTAAGTCATGAAAAGCACTGAGTATTCTGCCTGGAACCCCGGCCTTACTTCGGAGATTCCCGTTGAGTACCGCGCGCTGGAAACCATCCACCGCCCCGAGAATGTCTTCACGCGGCTAGCGGATGTGGAGGAAATCGCGAAACAGGCGGGACTGCCGCAGGATGAACTGGTCGCCTTCCGGCCCGAGCGCCTGGTACTGCATGAGCTGCTGGTCAGGGTCACTGCTGATATCGTGGTGCCTGAAGGCGACGACGAAACCGCGCTTGGCGTCAATTTTCGCAACACCGCGGAGAAAATACTCGTCGAGCTGATTCGTCCTGAGATGGATCACATAACCCGCGAATGCGACGAACTGCAGCAGCAGGCGCAGTTCCAGATAAGGCAGGTGCTGGAGACTTCCTTCTTTGCCAGGCCCCAAACCGGGAAGCCCAAGCGGCGCTTTAGCCTGCGACAGCTTTTCTCAGGATCCAAACCGGCTCCCGACGCACGCCCCGGCGAATCCACCTTGGAAAAGCAGTACCGCATCATCAGCGAGTTCAAGGAGCAGGGTATTGCCGCGACCGATCCGCTTACCCGGGCCGTTTACAAGAGCCTTTACCGGGTACTCGGCTCCATCGCCGGCACCAGCGGTTTTGTCGGCTCCGATATCGACTTTCTGGTGCAGCTTGTCACCCGGCACCTGTGCAACGAATACGGCAGCAGGGTCATTGGCAAACGAATTGGCCCGCTGGTACGGCAAGCGATCCGGCAGTTCGAACTAACACCCACCATCACGGTCGAAAAGCCGGTGCTGATAAGCCTGAAAGGCGCCTCCGCTGCGGGGAAAAGCTCACTGCGTCCCATGCTCAAAAAGATTATCGGCGATCTCGGCATGCGACCGGACGGATATGGCACGATCAGCCCCGATATCTGGCGACGTTTCCTGCTCGATTACGACTCGCTCGGAGAGGCTTACAAGTATGCGGGGCGCCTGACCAGCAAGGAAGTGGCGATCATCGATCGCAAACTCGATTACTACATCCGCGCCAAGGCCAAGCGAGACAGGTCAATCCCCCACCTGCTGGTCGACCGCTTTCGTTTCGATAGTTTCTCGACCGAGAGAATATCGCGCATCCTGCATAACACCTATGCAAAATATGTCGATACGATGCTGATGTTCTTCGTAATCACGCCACCGGAGGAAACCGTCCAACGGGGCTGGGAAAGGGGTTTGAAAGTCGGTCGCTACAAAGCCGTGGAGGATTTTCTCGGCCATAGCGTCGAAACCTACACCGGGATACCCAAGCTGTTTTTCAAATGGATGTCGTACCAAAATCCGATTTTCAAATACGAGTTTCTGGATAACAGTGTGCCCAAGGGCACTTACCCGAAGACCATCGCATTCGGGTCTCAAAACGAGATGACCATTATCAACCCCCTGGCCTTCATCGATATCGAGCGTTATCAAAAGATCAATATCAAAGCCAAGTCGCCCGAAGAGGTTTATCCCGACAGCAGCACTCTATCCGTCAATAAAAACCTGACATTTCTGAGACAGTGTCTTAACAAGATCCCCAGGGTAACCTTCATCGACGAAACAACGCGGGAACCCTATCTCCGGGTAAATTCAGGTGAGTTCGAAGTGCTCAGTGCCCGACTTATGGCTGTCAGGCTATCCGATCCCGAGAGCCGTGAGGTCTTTGAGTCACTGGCTCCGGCACTTATCACCTGACCGTTGACCGACGTCTCCACATCCAGCGCGGCGCCGGATTTTGTGTTGCGGACGTTTCGATGGATACCAGGCCCGTGCTCATCCGCTGCTTGCGCAGCCAGATCTTGCCTTTTTCGCGATCGAAACCAGGGGCCAAAAGTAGGATGGGTGGAGCCGCACTGGCACCCTCTTTAACGCTTTCAACGGGGTTGACGCGGCGCAACCCATCAATGAGTCGGCTGCATGCAGAGTGTCGAACCGACACCCAAGATGGGTTGCACGACGCTCCAGCCGCATCAGTGACGGATGCGCCGTGCCGAGACGTCGCTCCACCCATCCTACGACTTACGTTTTTCCCGCTAAAGCGCGTTGAGCCTTTTTTATTTCACAGGGATCCCG
The DNA here is from genome assembly GCA_013373085.1 of Oceanospirillaceae bacterium. Taxonomy (GTDB): domain Bacteria; phylum Pseudomonadota; class Gammaproteobacteria; order Pseudomonadales; family Balneatricaceae; genus Marinobacterium_A. The sequence goes on from JABXIM010000156.1 coordinate 4,985, forward strand.
GCCAAAGCGAGTTGCTTGCACATTTGTGCCCGCTCCGTGGACGAGCGATAGGGCATGTTGCATTCGAACAGCGAGCAAGTGTAATCGGGCCGCCGGGACAACAGGGTCTGCGCAACGACGCGTGCGTCGTCCAACATTGCATTTTCCATCAGCACAACGACCCGGATCGCCAGTGCATGAGCGTGAGCCTTGGGTTGTTTGCAGGCCTTGTCTGCATACTCCAGCGCAAGGGCATTCTCTTTCAGATGCAGATGGGCCATCGACCGGACCATATTGAAGGCAAACATCAGAGGATCCAGCGGACTCAGTTGTTCAGCCTTGTCCAGGTTGGACAGCGCAGCGATCGCATCACCGTTGAGCACCTGTGCCCATCCGAGCATGTAGTATCCGTGGGCAAAATTGGGATTCAGGCTCAGGCTTGTTTCGATCTCTTCGATAGCACCTTCAAGGTTGCCGGTTAACAGTAAAGCCCGCCCAAGCGCCCAGTGCGCGAACGGGCAGTGATTATCGACACCGACTCCCTCTTCGGCGGAGAGCCGCGCCATACGGATCTCATCCGGCCGAACTTTTCCATACCCCAGGTAGGCATTGGCAAAATGCGTAAAGGAGATACCCGCGTGAACCGGCGCAAATCGAGGATCCAACGAGCGAGCGCGCTCGAACAGAGGTAACGACTGCTGGATCCCCTGTTGAGTGAACTGATACAGGTGCCAGAGGCCCTTTTGGTATGCAGTCCATGCGTCCAGGCTCTCCGGGGGGGCCCCGCCCGCCCGCGACGCCTCAAAATGACTGAATTCCGGCTCTATAGTGGCCACGATGGCCGCTGTGATTTCGTCCTGAACCGTGAAAAGATCGCCGAGCTGTCGGTCAAACCGGTCGGCCCAGATCAGCCCGCGGGTGGAGGTATCCATCAGACTGACACTAACACGTATTCGGTCAGCGTTCGTGCGAACGCTGCCTGACAGGACATAGCGAACAGAAAGCTCCCTGCCAATTTCCGCGACATCGGTTGCAAGTTCCCGGTAAGCCATGCCGGATGCCCTGGAGATGACAAACAGGTAGCGAAGCCGGGAAAGGGCGGTGGAAATATCTTCGGCGATTCCCTCGGCAAAAAACGCTTGATCCGAATCGCAACTCAGGCAGGCAAACGGCAGCACGACGATAGAAGGCTTGGCACTGCTGGGGGCAACACCACGGGAGGCCTGTTCGGTCACCTCGGAGATGAATCTGTACCCCTGACGGGGGTAAGTGCGAATACACTCCTTCCCGCATGCGGCCCTCAAGGTCGAGCGGGTAACGCTGACAGCCCGCTGCAGCGCCCCTTCTTCCACAATAACGTTCGGCCACAACTTCTCGAGCAGCTCTTCCTTGGTAACAACGCGTTCCCGGTTGCGGATCAAATAAAGCAGCAGATCGAACAGTCGTGGTTGCAGTTTGAGGGCACCGTCGCTGGACCGCAGCTCACGGCGCTCGATATCCAAAGACAGATTGCAGAACTCGAATATCATTGCAGGGGCTCGACGGACGGGGCCTGGTAAAAAACCGACCTCTCAAAGCATAGGGTAAATTATGCCTGGGGTAGAATGAGCTGCGCTCATTGCCACCCGACAGTACCCACAGCCAGCCTCTCGCCGCTTTCCCGTTAAAGCTGCAGCTCGATGTGGAAGGTGGTGCCAACCTTGACGTCCGAGGTCACGGCCATATGCCCCTGATGCTGCTCGGTGATGACATAGTAGGAGAACGACAACCGCTTGCCGGCGTCGTATTCCTCTTGCGGCGCGTGATCACTGAAATAAGGTTCGAACAGGTACATCTGCTCTTCGCCGCTGAGGCCAACGCCATTGTGTTGCAGCTTGATCCAGATCGCGTCGTAACACTTGTTGATCTGAATCTTGATGGTCGGCTCGAAACCCTCGCTGCCGACTTTCAGCGCCAGGGCATCGCAGGCGTGTCGGAACAGGCCGAGGAAGGCCTGCTGCAATTCGGTCACGTAGCAGGGCAGCAGCGGCAGGTTGTCCTCGTATTGCCGAATGACGCGAATATCGCGGAAGCGTAGTTTCGACGGCGCTGCCAGCACTTCGTTGGCCAGTTCCAGACTATGATCCATGATGTCCGGGATCAGCGCCGGTTTGCGCTTGTCGGTACGGCCGCGGGCGAAGCGCAGCAGGTTTTCGATCACCGACTCCACTTCCTGTCCCTTCTCGGCCGCATCGTTGAGCAGGCCGCTCAGACGTGCAACCTCGCCATTCTGACCGACGTCCTGCTGCAGCAGCTTGCTGTTGGCAAGAAAGTTATGGAAGGCTCTCAGGTCCAGCAGGATACCCTGCAACGGCCGGTTGAGATCGTGCGCCATGGTCGACGCCAGCTCGCCCATCGACGACATCTTGTCATGGTGGATAAGCATGTTTTCCGCCTCGACCCGTTTGGTGACGTCATCGACCAGCACCACGACACCGGTCTTCTGATTACCCTGCAACGGATAGGCAGTGATATCGAAATGATAGGTGCCCGGCTGGCTTTGCTTGACGGTGATCGCCTCGTTCTTCTCCAGCACCTGCTCGATCAGGCGTGGCGATACGGTCATGCTCGGATACAGTTCCCAGAGGTTGCGGCCAATGGCCTTGTCAGCCTCAATGCCGGAGACATCCTCGGCTTTCTTGTTCCACTGGGTGATATTCCCCTCCTTGTCGAGACCCACCAGCATCAGCGGCATCGAGCGGAGGATATTGCGGATGTAGGATTCGGAGGCCTCGAGCCGCTCGGTGGTCACGCGGTGTTCGGCAACCTCGGTTTCCAGCAGCTGGTTGGTTTTCTTCAACAGACGGTTGGACTCGTCCAGCGTCGCCGTACGTTCGCGCACGCGTACTTCGAGATTCTTGCGGATGGCCTTCAGCTCCCGGTTCGACTTCTGCGCCCGGCGCCAGAACAGGAACAGGTTGATCACGGCGACCGACAGCAGAATGATCAGGATGCCGCTGGACCAGTTCGCGACATATTGCCAGTTGGTCCTGCCCTCTTCATCCTTGAAAAACTGTACCAGGCCAGCCTGAAGCGTCTGGCTTTGCAGCAGCAGGAACGACAGCAATAGGTATTTTTTCATCTCGATCTTCAATAATCAGCGCAACGGGGCCTCATGCCGGCGGACCAGCCGCCGCAGCCGATTGTACTTTACCCATTGGTGCATTGCCATGAGCCCCCTCAGGGGACCAGTCCCTCGAGCACGTCCGCCGGTGCCTTGTCCGGGCGTTCTAACGGCACCCGCTTGCGGCACTCTTTCAGGCCGCAGAGCCAGAATGCCTGTTCGACCTGGAAATCACCGCTGGTCTTGCGTAACGCCATCGGCGCGCCGCAGTCGGGGCAGTTCGGCTCGACCGGCCGGGCCGGGCCCAGCAGCGCTCCGGGTTGTGGCGCCCCGGAATCCGGTGATGTTTCAAGCACAGCGGCGGACAAGGCGACCTCGGGCGCGAACAGCTGGTCGAACTGCAGGCCGATTTCTGCCGCGACATAGTGCTGCGTGCTGGCGAAGCGCAGCAGCGGCAACGCCGCCTCCTGGCAGACCCGGTCGATCAGCGGGTCGCGCCGCGCATGCGCTTCCAGTTCGACGGCGCAAACCGGTTCGAAGGTCTCTGCCTCGCACACCAAAAAGTCGAAATGGCGGTCGCGTATCGCCGTGAACGCACGTTGCCACTGCCGATGGTCGAGTCGTTCGGCCAGTCCGGCGGCTGCGGCCATGCGCACCTTGCACAATACCCGGTGACGCTTGCCCACGGCCTGCTCCAGCGCGGCAAGAAACTGGACCTCGTTTTCGCTGAGCAGGCGGCCGGCGGATCTGTAGGCGACTGGCTCCGGACGCTGCCGTCGGCGCAGCCGCACCATCAGCCAGGCGAACAACAACAGCGCCAGCGACGCCAGCGGGAGATTGAACCATTGCATGGGTTTCGATTCCTCGGCGGGACAATCGCGCCAGTACAGCAGGCGATGCCTGAACCGCAGCGGAATCCTGTGAAATCAGTGCGTGGAAGTGTTTTTCAGTCGTTGCCAGAAGCCGGCCATCAGGTCCTGGACATCGGCTTCGGTGGTGGTCTCGAACCAGCGCCAGTCAAGATAATACTCGCTGAGTTCGGGATACCAGTCGGGCCCCGCGTCGCCGCCCGCGGTCCGGTCAGCATGCAGCTCGATGTGCAGGGGCGAGATATCGAGCACCCGATGCTCCTCTTCCCAGAGCACTTCCTGCAGGTCGTACAGTGCATTCATGATCAGAAAGTGTTTGCGGAACAGCGCCAGCAGCCCGTTGCCATCGATATCGTCGAACAGATGGCGCCGCTGCAACCCCTGCATCAAATCGTATTCGGTCATGCTCTCGTCAGCGTGCGCTCGCAGATAACGGAGCACTTCTGGCAGCAGCGGATTGATCATGGGACACCCGGCGTCGACGGTCAGAGGCAGGCAACCCTTCCAGCCCGCCCAAAATCGGAAAATTCGGATTCTGACGTCAGTATAGACCGCTCGCCGATCAGTGCCGGTGCACGCGCAGGTCGAGAAAATGCACCGAACAGGAGATGCAGGGATCGTAATTTCGGATCAGGCGCTCGGCGAAAAATTGCAACTCCTGGTCGCTGTGTTCCAGCCCGAATGCCGTGAGGCCGCGCATCAGGTCCGCCTCGATCCGGGCCTGGTTCTGGCTGGTCGGTGGGATGATACAGGCTTCGGTGATGAAGCCTTCCGGGTCGAGGCCGTAGTGATGGTAAATCAGGCCCCGTGGCGCTTCGGTGCAGTGCGCTCCCCATCCTGCCCGCGGTTCGTCCGGCACCGAGAAGGCTTGCGCCGCATAGCCGCTCAGCAGTTGCCGCGCCTCCCAGACTGCGTAATAGCACTCCAGCGCCCGCGCCAGCAGGCTGTGATAGATGTTGTCGCTGGGAAAGTGAAGTCCGCAGTCATCCGCCAGTGCACGTACCTCGGCCGGAAACTGTTCGAAGTTGAGATTGATGCGGGCCAGCGGCCCGACCAGGTAGGGCTCGCCATCGAGCAACGAATAGAGCGCGGTGCTGTGCGGCTCCTGGTGCTCACGAAAGTGCTGCCGGTAATCGCAGGCATCGATATCGAGTCCGTCACTGCTGCAAACCCGGCCTTCATTCATCGCATACTGCGTCGGATGATGCAGGGCCACGCTGGTAAAGCTGGCATGATCATCGGGCAGATCGAGACCCGCAGCCCAGCGCACCAGCGCCTCGGCATCCACCAGCGCCTCGTCGATGCGCGGCAGCAGAGCGGCGATGACGTCGGCTGCCGGGGCGTTATGGAAACCGCCGACTTTGAGTCCGACCGGGTGCACCGAACGACCGCCACTGAGGCTGATCAGGTCATTGCCCAGCGCTTGAAGTCTCAGTCCGCGTTTCACCGCCTGCGGATGGACCTTTGCCATATCCAGCATATGTGAGAAGCCGAGGAAGTCCGGCAGGGCCAGGAAGTGGATGTGCAATGCATGGCTCTGCAGCCACTCGCCGCACTGCAGTACGCGCCGCATGCGGCCGATCCAGTCGCCGGACTCCAATCCAAGCGCCCGCTCGATCGCCCTCACGCCGGTCATCTGGTAGGCGATGGGGCAGATACCGCATATCCGCGCGGCGATGATAGGCTGCTCGCTGTAGTGCTTGCCCTCGAGAAATTTCTCGAAAAATCGCGGCGGCTCGAAAATACGCAGCACCGCGCGTTCGAGCTGCTCATCACGGCAATACAGCTCCAGTGCCCCCTCCCCTTCGAGCCGGGTGATAACGGGCACACGCAGACGGATATTACGGGGATCGGTCATAACACAATGACGGCCATTCGGGTTGATGGACAGATTCCTCACTGCACTCAATATAGCCGGGAGCGCCAACTGGCGCCTTGACCCAGGTCGCTCCCTCCCTATGCTTATTGAAGGCAGTATCGAATGGCTCGAAGCCCGGTACCTTTGTTCGGCCTTACCGACCACGGGCGCCGCAACCCGGAGGAACCACCATGAAATTGTCAGGGATTGCCCGCACACCGCAGCGACCTGGTTGCACTCAAAGTACCGTTCCCGGCAAGACCACAACGCACCTTTTCCCCGCCGCGAAGGTCATGCTGGTCAGTGTGCTGGGACTGGCCGCTCTGGGTGCCGGACCGGTTGTGCAGGCGGCGCCGAACCCCGCTGCTGAAGCGGCCAAGGCCAGGGTTGTAAAGCACTGGACGCCCGAGCGCCGGGCCGCGGCCATTCCCCGTGACCTGGTGATCGACCCGCGCGGACTCGGGTACCTGAAAATGCCCGATGGTTCGTTGCGGCCGTATGGTCATGATGTGGCGGCGACACCATTTGCTGGCCCCCCCAACAGCGGCGACTCCACACCTCCGAATATCGTCATGAACAGCCCCGCTGAAGGCGCAGAGATCGGGACGTCCGCGACCTTTTCGGCTGACATTACCGATAGCAGCGGTATCAAATCGGTATCATTTGTCATCCTGTACCCGAACGGCAGCACCACCCAGAGTTTCACACCCGCTCAGACTGCTGGCACCGATACCTGGAGTACCACCCTGCAAGGTTTCAGCGATGGCGACTGGGCCTGGTCAGTGACCGCCAAGGACAGTGCCGGCAAGGGTGGCAATACCGCCACAACCGACTTTTCCGGCTTCACTGTGAATTCCGGTGGCGGCAGCAGTGGAAATAACACCGGAGGTAATGGCGACACTGTGGTAAATGGTCACTGGAGTTATGGGGGGGGTGTCCAGACGGCCGCCGGCCGTATCTACTTCGAAATGCCATCCAACGCCAAGCTCAAGGGCCCTTGGAATGGTTATGTCTGCTCCGGTACCGTGGTCACGGACGAAACAGCTGGACGCTCGGTAATTCTGACCGCTGCACACTGTGTGTACGATGACGCCAACAAGGCATTCGCGAAGAACGTACTGTTTATCCCAAACCAGGATGAAACGACGGGATCAGGCACAGACCTCAACTGCAACAATGACCCGTTGGGCTGCTGGATACCTGAGTTCGGTGTGGTCGACGCGAACTGGACGACCAGTACCTTCCCTGACAACATTCCCTGGGACTATGCCCACTACGTCGTGCTCGACGAATCACTCGAGGTGGACGCAGGATCCCTGCCGTTGAGCTTCGACCCGCCCGTCGTCGATGACGGCACGGACGGCGCCGGCAGCCCTGACTTCACCCATGCCCTGGGCTACTCCTACAGCGATGATCCCAACTTCATGTACTGCGCAGAGGACATGACCACCGAAGGCACAGATAACTGGTGGCTGCCGAGCTGCGGCTTATCCGGCGGCTCCTCCGGAGGTCCATGGGTCCAGCCGATGGATACAAGCACCGGCAGCGGAGCGGTGATTTCCGTCAATTCCTGGGGTTATACCACCTCACCCGGTATGGCAGGACCCAAACTGGCAGGCACCTCGGCCTCTTGTGTGTTTGAAGAAGCGAAGATGAACCTGGACGACTGGAGTGGTGTCGCGGACGGCGAAGCCGGTGTAGCCATCATCTGCGAGTAACCCTGCCGCCCCTCGGCAGGGCAGTGGTATTGACAAGGGCCTACGGGCCCTTTTGCTTGTTTCGCGTATTGGTATCGAGCAGGTTACAACCAACGCCGCACCGATTCCCGGTAGCGATGAAAGTCTTCCCCGAACTTCAGCGCCAGAAACCGCTCTTCCGGCTGGATCTGGAAGCGGTTCATGTAGAGCACGAAACCGGGCAGCACCGGCAGTGTAGCGAGGTTCGCCAGCCACAGGGCCCAGGCGGTCAGCAACAGCAGCAGTCCGAGATACATGGGGTTGCGGCTGAAACGGTAGACCCCGTTCGTCACCACCTGGCTGGCCTGACCGGGATCGACGGGGTTGACGGTGGTACCGGCCCGGCGGAACCGGGCAACCGCAGCGAGACCGGTGGCCAGGGCGACGACGGCCAGTCCGGCGGCAAGATACCCGGACGCGGCAAGATTGAATCCGGTGGCGGGAAATTGCACCGCCAGCCACCACATAGCCGCTCCGCAGATCAGCACCTGAGCCACCGGCGGTATTCTGAGTTCCAAGAAATTCACACCTTATGAATCCAGTTGTTTCGCCGGTATGCGCCAGCGCGCCCAGGCTTTCTGGTATGGCTCCAGCCCCGAACTGATCGACACGAAACGCTCCGCTACCTGCCGCTGCGGGATCCCGAGCCCGACCAAACGCTCCCCCAGTGAATCGCAGTTGGGCTGTTCCGACGCGCCGAAGCAAGTGTAGCAGGGGGCGCCGAAAGACGGGCACAAGGCACCGCAGCCGGCCCGCGTCACCGGCCCCAGGCAGGGTGCCGCCTTCGTCACCAGCACGCAGACGTTGCCGGCGCGCTTGCACTCCTGGCACACCTTCTCGGTCGGCAAAACCGGCGGTACGCCCTGCAGCAATGCCCGCACCGTGGCGATCAGCTGGCGACCGCTGATCGGGCAGCCCCAGAGTTCCAGGTCGACCTTCACCAGTTGCGCCACCGGGCGGGACTCGGCCAGCGAGTCCAGGTACTCGGTATCGGCATAGACGGCGCCGGCCCAGCCGACGGAATCCTTGACGTTGCGCAGCGCCTGCACCCCGCCGCTGCAGGCGCAGGCGCCGATGGCGACGACGAAGCGCGAACGTTCGCGCACTTTCAGGATACGGGCTTCGTCGTCCGGCGTGGTGATGCTGCCCTCGACAAAGGCGATATCGACCTCGGCGTCGAAGTTGTTGAGCCCGGCTTCGATAAAGTGGCTAATCTCCACCAGTTCGTTGAGCACCAGCAGGTCGTCGCCGAGGTTCAGGAACACCGACTGGCAGCCGGAACAGGACGTCAGCTTGTGAACCGCAATGCTTGCCTGCGCCATTTAATAGCCCTCCAGCAGAAACCAGTCCCGCACGTCCGAGACACGGAATATCGGTCCGTTCTTGCAGATAAATGGAGACCCCATCTGACAGTGGCCGCAAAGCCCCAGCGCGCACTGCATGTTGCGTTCGAGGCTGAAGTAGCAGTTGTCCATGGCAACGCCATTGTTCTCCAGCGCACGTATAGAGGCACGCATCATCGGTTCCGGGCCGCACATCATCACGGTGGAATTGAGCGGATCGAAGCGGGCCTTGTCGATCAGCGTCGTGACCATGCCCAGTGACCAGGCAAAGGGGACCTTCGCTTCTTCGCTGGCCGCCAGCAGCACTTCGCAGTCAGGCACCTCGCGCCAGCGGTCGTACTGCGCCTGCCAAAGCAGGTCTTCGGAATGCTTCACCCCTTGCATGATGATCAGGCGGCGATAGGCATCGCGTTCGGCAATCGCCCGCCGGATGGCCGCGATCACCGGTGCGCAGCCGAGCCCGGCGGTAATGAACACCAGGTCCCGGCCCCGCGCTGCCTCGAGCGGCCAGCTGTTGCCGTAGGGTCCGCGCAGGCCGATCATGGCGCCCGGTTCCAGCGCCACCAGCTTGCGACTGACCCGCCCCACCGCGCGGATGGTGTGCTGCAGGCAACCGTCCTGATAATCCATGATCGATATCGGCACTTCGCCGAGACCGAACAGATAGAGCATGTTGAACTGTCCGCAGGCGAAGCGGTACTGCTGCTGCACCTCGGGATCAGTGAAGCGCAGCGACAGCGTCACCACGTCCGGCGTTTCCACGACCCGTTCGACCACCCGTGCGGAGTATGGAGTCCAGGGATCGTTCATGACTCGCCAACCTCGCGGCAGAGACGCTCCGCCTCCTCGACGATATCGATGCCGACCGGGCACCAGGTGATGCAGCGCCCGCAGCCGGTACAGCCGCTGCGATCATACTGGTCGTGCCAGATTGCCAGCTTGTGCGTCAGCCACTGCCGGTACTTGTGCTCGGCGCTCTTGCGCACCACATGGCCGACCAGGTAACTGTGTTCGTCGTTGAAGCAGGTATCCCAGCGTCGTACCGCGCGGCTCAGGCTGCCATCGAGCGGGCTTTCCTCGTCGACCCGGTGACAGAAACAGGTCGGGCAGACCGCGGCGCAGTTGCCGCACGTCAGGCAACGTTCCGCAACCGGCTGCCAGTGCCGCATGTCATCGCGCGCCGCGTACAGAGGGCCGCGCAGATCCCGGGACGGCAGCGCCCGCTGCTGGGTCCGCGCCTGCTTGCGCAGCGCCTTGGCTCGCCGCTTGTGCCAGCCGCGTACCGGCCGACCCGGCAGCCTGGCGAGCAACTCGGCTCCGCGCTCGCTGCCGGCCTTTACCAGGTACCCCTGGTCCAGTTCATCGAGCACCAGGTCGGCACCGAATGTGACCTCGGGGCCGTCGCCGGTGGACACGCAGAAACAGGTGTCGGCACTGCGGTGGCAGTTGACCGCCACCAGCAGCAGCGACTCGCGACGTGCCCGGTAGTGCGGATCGGGGTAGTCGCCATCGAGAAAGTGTCGATCCTGCAGTGCCAGCGCGGCCAGGTCGCAGGCCCGGACCCCGATCACCGCCGTCGGCACCGGTGTTTCGCGCACCTCCTCGAAACGCAGCCCCCCCTCGACCTCCCGCGCCACCCAGAGCGGCTGTTCGGCGACGAACAGCCAGGGCTTGAGCCCCTGGGCGGTGCCGACCCAGTCGAAGCGGCGACGATGGTTCTGCTGCTCCAGCCGGTAGTGCCCGGGCGCCTGTCGATCCACCAGCCCGACCGGGATATCGTCGGCGCTTTCCAGCACGTCATAGGTCAGGGCGCCCTCCTGCTCGGCGGGGCCAACGACGCGATAGCCTGCCTCGCGCAGCCGTTCGAAAATCTGTCCGAAATCCCCCTGGGGCAGAAATACGCTCTGATCCATGTTCCCGGTCCGCTGCCAACAATTGCCCTTAGGATAGTCCAGCGAAATCGAGACCACCTGACCCGGGTCAAGCCCGGCGCAGTCACGACCACCTATACTGCTTTTAAACCAACAGTCACCGATTGATGCTGAGGGTGCGCCGCGAATTCATGTCACAGCACATTGCCGAAATCCGCATCAGAGGCAGCGTCCAGGGCGTCGGCTTTCGACCCTGCGTCTGGCAGCTGGCGAAGGAGATGGCGCTCTGCGGCGAAGTGCGCAACGATGGCGAGGGGCTGATGATCAGGCTCTATCCTGCCCGCGCCGCGGCGGAGTTCCGCTGCCGTCTGGAGTCCAGGCTGCCGCCCAGGGCCGAGGTCGACAGTGTCAGCATGCGGCTCGGTGCCTGCGACGAAGTGCCCGACGGCTTCCGCATTCTGGCCAGTGCCCCCGATCCCGGTCATACCCGCATCATCCCCGATCTCGCCACCTGTCCCGACTGTCTGACGGAGCTCCTCGACCGCGACAATCGCCACTATCGCTACCCCTTCACCAGTTGCACCCGCTGCGGTCCACGTTTCTCGATCATCGAGCGGCTGCCCTACGACCGCGAGCGCACGGCCATGGCGCCCTTTCCACTGTGCCGGCGCTGCGCACAGGACTTTCACAACCCGCGCGACCGACGTTTCCACGCCCAGGCGATCGCCTGCCCGGCGTGCGGTCCCCGTGTCTGGCTGGCGGCGCCGGACGGGCGCATGCTCGAACAGGACGATGCCATCGATGCTGCGGCGCAGCGGCTGCAGAGTGGCGAACTGCTGGCGATCAAGGCAAGCGGAGGTTTCCACCTCGCGTGCGATGCGCTCGACGCCAATGCTATCGCCCGTCTGCGACGGTTCAAGGGGCGCGCCGACAAACCGCTTGCGGTCATGCTGCCGGATGTGACACGGCTGCGGGAACGCTGCGATCCGACCACACCCGAGACAGAGCTGCTGTCCAGTCCCGCCGCCCCAATCGTGCTGGTTCGCGCCCATACGGATCGCTGGCCCCCCAACCTGCTGGACGGCCTCGACCACGTCGGCGCAATGCTGCCCGCCACACCGTTGCAGCATTTGCTGCTGACGGCCGTGGGCCGCCCGCTGGTGATGACGTCCGGCAACCGCGAAGGCTCGCCGCCCTGCCTCGATAACGACGAAGCGCTGTCCGAGCTGGGGCCCGGAGTGGACGCGCTTTTGCTGCACGATCGCGTCATCGTGCGGCGCCTCGACGATTCGCTGGCGCAAGTGACGAGCGGCGGACCCCAGTTACTGCGCCGCGCCCGGGGCTATGCGCCCGGGGCCCTGGCGCTGGGCGAGGGTTTTGCCAGGGCCGACGGCCTGCTGGCCCTCGGCGGCGACCTCAAGAACGCGCCCTGCCTGCTGCAGGGCGGCCAGGCCATACTCGGCACGCACCTCGGCGACGTCGCCAACCCGCGTATCCTGCAGCAACTGGCCGACAGCAGCGCGGAGCTTGGAAACCTGTTCGCCAGCCCGCCGCATCTGATCGCCTGCGATGCACACCCGGGCTACCACAGCCGGGCCCTGGCGACACAGCTCGCCGAGCAACTGCAGGTGCCGCTGATCGAGGTACAGCACCATCACGCCCACCTGGCCGCCTGTCTTGCCGAACACCGGTACCCACTCGAAGGATCACCGGTACTGGGGCTTGTCCTCGACGGCAGCGGCCTGGCCCCGGCAGACAGCCCGCATCCCCTGTGGGGCGGCGAATTCCTGCTGGCGGACTACCGCCACTGCAAATGGATCGACGGTCTGCCCGCGGTGGCCATGCCCGGCGGCGAGCGGGCGGCAAGGGAACCCTGGCGCAACCTGCTGGCCCAGCTTGAACGCTGGGCGCCAGACTGGGAGCAGCGGCGTTCGCCAGCCATCGAGGCTTTACACCGGCGCCCTGTCGACAGCCTCCGGGCGCTGATACGCGAAAGTTTCAACGCGCCACTGGCCAGTTCCTGCGGTCGACTGTTCGACGCCGTTGCCGCATTGCTCGGCGTGGCGCCGGCATGCAACAGCTACGAAGGCCAGGCCGCCATGCGGCTCGAAGCCCTGGCCCGACAGGCCTCGCCGCAGCCGGTACCGTCGCTGTTGCCGTCCCCGGGACCGCTGCAGCTGGACGGGCTCTGGCGCCGACTGCTTGGGGAACTCGAACACAGGTCGGCGTCCACTCTGGCGTTTCGCTTCCACCACTGGCTGGCCGAGCTACTGGCTGCCCGCGCCCTCGATCTTGCCCGGCAATACCGCTGCAACACCCTGGTGCTGGGCGGCGGATGCCTGCACAACCGCCTGCTGCGAATGGAAATGGAACGGCATCTGCGCGCCGCGGGCATGCGGGTTTTGATTCCGGCCAGGGTACCCGCGGGCGATGGCGGCCTGGCCCTCGGGCAGGCGGTCGTCGGCTGGGCCCGGGAGAAGGCTCATGCCTGATGCAGTCCTGCTCGCCCTCGGCCACCCCGCACGCGGTGACGATGGTTTCGGCGAGCGACTGCTCCAGCTGTTCGAACAACGCTATGGGGCGCCGGAAGCAGTGCTGTGCCTGTATGGCGGCACGCGGCCGCTGGCTCACTATGACCGCGTCGCTGGCTGCCGCTGGCTCATACTGCTGGATGCCGTTCACAGCGACAGGACGGGCAGCGGTATCCTGATCGCCGATCCGCTGCCCCGGATCCCCGAAATTCGCCGCATGGCCGTGCATGAACTGGGCGCCGGCGAACTGCTGCAACTGCTGGCGGCACTCGACGAGGCCCCGGCCCGTATCAGCCTGGTAGGCGCGGCCCCGGTATCCTTCGATATGGGATCGACGCTCAGCACTGCGCTCGAACAACTGCTTCCGCAAGCCTGCGATGCGCTTGCCCGCCTGCTGGGTGACAACGGCATCCGGCTGACCCGGCGGCAAGCCGAGGATGTCGGGCATGCATGAGCTGAGCCTGTGCCGCAGTCTGGTCACCACGCTGGAACAGGAAGCCGTGACCCGAGGCCTGACGCGCATCGTGCGTATCGACCTCGGCATCGGCTGCCTCAGCTGCGTCGAACCCGAGGCGCTGCGTTTCGCCTTCGATGCGGTGGCCAAACCCCAAAGCCTCGCCCGGTGCGAGCTGGCCATCCGCCGCGTACCGGGGCAAGCCCGCTGTCACGGCTGCGGCCGGCATTACGAGGTGCACCGCTGGCTCGATGTCTGCCCCGGTTGCGGTGGCGACAGCCGCGACCTCGAGGGCGGCGACGAAATCATGATCGAACAAATGGAGGCCTGCTGATGTGCGGACACTGCGGTTGCGATACCCAACCACCGGTACAGACCCGGGTGATCGACCTGCACCGGGACCTGATGGACGCCAACCACCGGCAGGCGGCGCATAACCGGGCCTATTTTCACCGTCAACGGCTCACCGCCCTCAACCTGGTTTCGAGTCCCGGCGCCGGCAAGACCACGCTGCTGGAGATAACCCTGCAGCAATTGCAGGGCCGGAGACCGGCACTGGTGATCGAGGGCGACCAGCAAACCGAACTCGATGCTGCCCGCATCCGCGCCACAGGCACGCCGGCGGTTCAGGTGCAAACCGGACAGGCCTGCCATCTCGATGCGAGCATGGTGCACGGCGCCCTGCACGAGCTGCCCCCGGCTCCCGGCGGCCTGCTATTCATCGAGAACGTCGGTAACCTGATCTGCCCGGCCCAGTTCGACCTCGGAGAGCGGGCACGGGTGGTGCTGGTCTCGGTCACCGAAGGCGACGACAAACCGCTGAAATACCCGGGCATCTTCCGCGATGCGGACCTTTTGCTGATCACCAAGACCGACCTGCTGCCCCATGTCAATTTCGATCCGGCCCGCTGTCTCGCCCATGCCCGGCGTATCCGGCCGCAGCTACCCGCGTTACAGCTCAGTGCCACCAGCGCAGAAGGGCTGGATGGCTGGCTCGACTGGCTGCGCCAGCTGGATACGGAGGGCGACTGAATGTGCCTCGCGGTCCCGGCTCTCGTGATCTCGGTCACCGACCCGTCCCGCGCGCTCGCGCTGAGCGACAGCGGCGGTATTCGGCGTGAAATCGACCTCAGCTGTGTGCTCGGCGAAGGTCCGCCCGAGATGCTTGTCGGCCGTTGGGTGCTGGTCCACGTCGGCGTCGCCCTGGCGCTGATCAGTGACGAGGAAGCCCGGGCCTCGCTGGCGCTCTGGGCCGAACTCGATGACGGAGAGCGGCAATGAAGTACGTCGACGAATTTCGCGACCCGCAGGTCGTGCAAAGAATGGTTTGCGAAATCGCGGCAACCGCAGCCCGCCTGCCGCCAAGATCGCAGCCCTGGCAACTGATGGAGGTCTGCGGCGGCCATACCCATGCGATCTTCCGCTTCGGACTCGATCGTCTGCTGCCGGACTGCGTCGAGTTCGTTCACGGACCGGGTTGTCCGGTCTGCGTGCTGCCCGAGTCGGTGATCGATCAGGCAGTGGCACTGTCGCAGCGCCCGGACACGTTGCTTTGCAGCTATGGCGATGCGGTGCGGGTACCGGGCACCGGCGGCAGCCTGCTCGACGCCCGCGCCGATGGCGCCGGCGTCGAGGTGGTCTACGGACCGCGGGACGCACTGGAACTGGCCCGGCGCCGCCCGGCGAGCGATGTGGTGTTCCTTGCCATCGGTTTCGAAACCACGGCTCCGGCCACCGCACTGGCGCTGCAGACGGCCCGCCGGGAAGGGTTACGCAATTTCCGCGTGCTCTGCCACCTGGTGTTGATCGAGCCGCCGCTACGCGCGCTGCTGTCCGATCCGGAACTGCGCATCGATGGATTTCTCGGACCGGGCCACGTCAGCCTCGTCACCGGCACCCGGCCGTTCGACTTCATCCCGGCCGAATACCGGCGACCGGTGGTCATCAGCGGCTTCGAACCGGTCGACCTGCTGCAGTCGGTATGGATGCTGCTGCGGCAACTCGAACAGGACGAGGCGAGAGTCGAGCTGCAGTATCGCCGGGCCGCCTCGACAGCCGGTAACCGGACCGCGCGCGCCGCGATTGACGAGGTATTCGAACCGGCACCGGCGACCGAGTGGCGCGGACTCGGCGCCCTGCCCCACTCCGGCCTGCGGCTCGCGCCAGAATACCGTGCCTTCGATGCCGCCGAGTTGCTGACTTGCACAGCTCCGGTGCCGGCCGAAACAGACCCGCGCTGCGGTTGCGCCAAGGTCTTGAGCGGCCACATGAAGCCGCCAGTCTGCCCGCTGTTCGGACGCGAATGCACCCCGGCCTCGCCCCGCGGCCCCCTGATGGTGTCGTCGGAAGGCGCCTGCGCCGCCTGGTACCAGTATCGACAGGAGACTGCAGATGCCCGCCGATAAACGCCTGACGCTCGCCCACGGCAGCGGCGGCGAGCCCATGCAGCGCCTGCTGCAGGAGCAGATACTGCCGCTGTTCGACAACGCCGCGCTCGCGGGCCTGGAGGACCAGGCCCGGCTGTCCCTCGCCCTGGGACCGGGCGAGCGCCTGGCGTTCACCAGCGACAGTTTCGTCGTCACGCCACTGCGCTTTCCCGGCGGCAATATCGGCAGCCTGGCCGCTACCGGCACCCTCAACGACCTTGTCGTCGGCGGCGCCCGGCCACGTTACCTGAGCTGCGCGCTGATCATCGAGGAGGGGCTGCCACTGGCGCTGTTGCGCGAATTGCTCGCGTCGCTCGCCGAAGAGGCCAGGACCGCCGGCGTCCAGGTGGTGACCGGCGACACCAAAGTGGTGCCGAAAGGGGCCGCCGACGGGCTCTTCATCAACACCAGTGGTATCGGTGTTATCGGTGCCGGGATCGATCCCGGCACGCATCGCCTGCACCCGGACGTCAAGCTCATTGTCAGCGGGCCGGTCGGCGATCACGGCGCCACCATTCTCGCCTGCCGCCGCGAACTGGCGCTCAGCGGCGACCTGACCAGCGACTGCGCCAATCTCTGGCCACTGGTCGACAAAATGCTGTCCGAACCCGGCCTGCTGGCCATGCGCGACGTCACCCGAGGCGGTCTCAATGCCGTGCTGCATGAATTCGCCGCAGCCGCGAACCTCAGTATCGAGATCGACGAAGCGGCGCTGCCGGTGCGCCCTGCGGTGCGCGGGCTCTGCGAGTTGCTGGGGCTGGATCCGCTGCAGCTGGCCTGCGAGGGCCGACTGCTGGCGGCGGTCGAGGCCGGGGCGGCCGACAGGTTGCTACAGCAGATGCGCGGTCATCCGCTCGGCGAGCAGGCGGCGATCGTCGGCACCCTGGTGCCGCGTCGCACGACGCCGGTGATCCTGCGGGGCCTCTACGGCGTCGAGCGCAGCCTGCCGCCGGTCAGCGGCGAGCTGCTGCCGCGCATCTGTTGAGGATGTGGTGGAAAGCAGTCCGTAAACGATATTTCGAAGGGAAATTGGAGCCTGAATCTCCTCGATGTCTAGATTTGTTCCGGTTTCCTGTGTCGCAATATCTGGCGAACGGCTACCGGTTTCCGCTGGCGGAACTTCTTGCAAAAAACACACGCCTAACCCATACCTACTAAGGTTGCTAAACCGAGGGAGCCCAAGATGTACAAGACCAAGCACTGGACCGCCGAACAACTCGCCAAGATGAACGAGGAGTCGTTTCTCGTCGAGGCGCTGGACATGATCCGGATTTCGCCGGAGCTGAGTGACGGCAGCAACAATATCGAATCGATCAAGAACAAGCTCGAAGCGCTGGAGACCCTGTTGGGCAACCGTCTCGAAGGTATCAAGCAGTAACGGGACCTTATCCTTTCGCCGGAAGGAACCGGCTGTCATCACTCGGGCCCACGTACAAGCGCGGGGGCCCTGTACCTGTATGAAACTTTTGTACCCTTATCGCTGATCAAAACCGCCTGGGCGTCATCAGGGAACGAGACCATGAAATACCTATGTTTAATGCTGCTCGGCTGCAGTCTGCTGCTGAACGGCCCCAAGGCACGGGCGACCGCGGGGTGGGAACACCTGTTGTCGCTGGCACCGGAGGGCAGCCAGATCGGGCTCGTCGTGGAACCGGTCGCGACCGGCCCCGTGCGCATCGAATACCAGCCACGCGCCCTGATGCCACCCGCCAGTACCCTGAAGCTGCTAACCGCTTACGCGTCAGAGCGCGAGCTGGGACCCGATTTCCGTTTTCACACCGATCTCTGGCAGCGCGGCCGGCGCACCGGCAACCGCTGGAGCGGTGACTTCCGTCTGGAATTCAGCGGCGCGCCGGATTTTAGCCGCGCCCAACTGCGTCGGCTGCTGGAACAAATCCGCGACGCCGGTATCGATACGATCGACGGCAATCTGCTGCTCGACACCAGCGCCTACGACGGCTACGGCTGGGGCGAGGGATGGCCATGGAACAATCTGAGCGTCTGTTACAGCGCCCCGGTACCGGCTCTGATCCTGGACGAGAACTGCGTTGCCGCAAGCCTCAGGCCCCGCGCCCCCGGCACCCAGGCGCGTTTCTATATACCACCGCACCAGCCACTGCTGGTCAGTAACGAGGCGACTACCGTGACCCCGGCGCAGCAGCGCCAGCACCTTTGCGAGCTGGAGGTCGATACGGGGCCCGGAAACCGTTACCGGCTGCACGGATGCGTGATCAATAACCGCAAGATCTGGCCTCTGAACTTCGCCGTCACCGACCCGGTCGCTTTTGCCGCGGATGTGATGCGTATGCAACTCGGCGAGCTCGGCATCCATCTCAATGGCCAAATCCGCGAGGAGAACGCAGACAGGGATGGCTGGCAGAGCCTCGCCCGTGTCAGCTCGGCACCGCTTTCGAAGCTGCTTCCCCATATGCTGCAGGCATCCGATAACCTGGTGGCGGACAGTCTGCTCAAGACGCTCGGCCGGCATCATTCCGGCACTGCGGGCAATTTCCGCAATGGCGCCCGGGCGCTGAAAGAGCGACTGCAACGGGAACTCGGCCTTATGCTGGACCCGGCCGTGATCGCCGACGGCTCGGGCCTGTCACGGGACAACCTGCTGCAGCCGGCACAACTGGCACAACTGCTGCGACACCTGGCGCAGCACCCCGACGCCCTCAGCTACAGCTCGCTGGCCGTCGCCGGCGAGTCCGGCACGCTGAGATACCGGCGCAGCCTGCGCAACTCGGTGCTGCTCGACA
The DNA here is from genome assembly GCA_013373085.1 of Oceanospirillaceae bacterium. Taxonomy (GTDB): domain Bacteria; phylum Pseudomonadota; class Gammaproteobacteria; order Pseudomonadales; family Balneatricaceae; genus Marinobacterium_A. The sequence continues at coordinate 23,914 of JABXIM010000156.1, forward strand.
ACCTGCGCGGCAAGAGTGGAACCATCAACGGCACCACAAACCTCGCCGGTTACCTGACCGCCAGGTCCGGACGCGAGTATCTGTTCGTCGTGATGGTATCGGGGATCAGTCTGACCGACGAAGACCGTCGCCAGACACGACAGGACCCGCTGAAGCACCCGGTGCGGGCGTTCGAGCGTTCGCTGCTGGAATGGATCTACTACAACGGCTGAAAGGCCCGGCGCTGACAACGCCGCCGGGCCGATACTGCATTTACTGCTGGGTCGCTTCTGCGCCGGAGGACGCTTCTTCGGTGATACCCATCGACTGCTTGGCGGCATCGACCGCTTCGCCTGTCGCCTGCTCGGCCTGTTGCGCCGCTTCGCCGGCCGCGTCCATCGCATCGGTCGCCATCTCGCTGGCAGCTGCGCCTACTTCACTGGCGGTTTCCGTCACCGTATCGGCCGCCTCTTCAGCCATGTCCTCGGCCTTGTCCATGGCACCTTCCGCCATGTCGCCGGTCTCTTCAGCGGTATCCCCCACAGCTTCACCCGCCTGTTCGGCCATTTCTTTGGTCTTCTCAACGACGTCGGAGGCCATCTCGGAAGCTTCCGACTTCATTTCCTCGACACTCGGTGCAGCCTGTTCCGTCTTGGACTCTTCCATCTTGGACTCGTCTGCATCGTCGCTGCCACAGCCGGCCAGAAAGGCGGCCGAGGTGAGCAGGAATGGCAACAGAAATTTGTTCATTTTCATGGATCGGTACTCTCCGTAGTTGATGACTGGCAACGAACAACCATGCCCCCGTTGCACTTACTGCCGGTGTACAACACGTCTGTTGACTATAGGTGCTTAACGTCCGCAATGCGAAAACGCCGGTAATCGACAGCCTGCGTCGGGGATGCAAATTTTGGACTATATTGTGTCAGTCCTTATGAATGGGACATGAAAAGACGCCCCGCCACCAGGATCAGCAATACTGACCAAAAGGACCTATGGATGAACAACAGACTTGTAGGAATCGTGATGGCTGCGACACTTGCGGCCACGTCGCTTGCGGCGGATGAGCTGAAGTCCCGCCCCGCTCCGGAAGGCGCGCATGCTTACATCATTTCGCCGCAGGATGGCGATACGGTGTCGCAGACGTTTACCGTCCGCTTCGGCCTCAGCGGCATGGGCGTGGCGCCCGCCGGCACAGACAAGGATGGCACCGGACACCACCACCTTTTGATCGATGTCGACACACCTCCGCCGCAAGATGCGCCGATGGACGCGAGCGTCAAGCACTTCGGCGCGGGCCAGACCGAAACCGAACTGACGCTGCCGCCGGGCCAGCACACGCTTCAACTGATGCTGGGCGATATGAACCACGTGCCCTTCGATCCGCCGGTCCTGTCGGACAAGGTCACCATTACGGTGGAATAGGCTTACCAGCCGATCAGCATCCGGCTGTGGCGTGGCGCCGCATGCCGGATTCCCCTTGCCACCACGTAGGTCAGTGCGGTGGCGACCACCAGCGAAAACAGCGTCGCCCCCAGGTTCACCCAGCCTGGCGGATGCAGGGTCCGCAGCCAGGGTACCAGGCGATCGTGCACTTCACTCAGCAGGAACGGATGCAGGAAATACAGCGCAAAGCTGGCAGCCGATATTTCCAGTAACAGCCGGTTAGTGGCTCTCAGACTGAGCCAGAAAGCCACCTCCAGCAGCACGATGCACAGGCAGAGTTTCTGCAAGAACATCAGGTCGATGCCGTCGAACTCGAAGGGTGCTTTGTGGTAATTGGCCAGATGCGGGAATACCAGCGTCTGTAACACCACCATCAGCATCACGCCAAGCATCGCGCTCGCCGCGATCGGACGACGATAGCGGTTGAGGATCTCGTAATGCTGCGAATACAACATGCCCAGCATGTAGAAAGGCGTGAAATACACCACCGACTGGGGAATATTGGCATTACCCAGGGGTCGGTGCAGCAGCATCGCCGCGATACAGAATTCCGCCAGCAGCAGCACCTGCGCCGCTGTGCTGGCGCGGATGTACAGCAGGTACAACGGCGATAGCAGGAACACCGACATGATGAACAGGATGTACCAGTGCGGGTAGAGCACGTAGCCGTCATTCAGCTGCCAGTACAGGTTCATCGCGAACTTCTGCGCCGTCATATCCGCTTTACCGAGCCACGCCAGCATCATTGGCAACAGCGCGACCAGCGACACCACCAGAAACGGACAGAAGACGTTCCGTATCTTCTTGCGCATGAAAGCGCCGTATTCGAAACGCGGATAGAAAACCCGGTGGAAGAAGAAACCCGAGACGAACACGAACAGGCCGGAGCCGCCGGCTATCAGGTTGAGCAACGCCACGGGGAAGGTGCGATCGACGTTGACCACCGCGTGACCGAGAATGATCACCAGAATGGCCATGCCGCGAAGGTAGTCGAATTCGAGATAACGCTGTTTCAATCAGGGAACCCGGCGCGCCGGACGGCGCAGACATTGAGTGGACACTAGAAGCCGATGCCTGAATCGTCACTGAAGGCGGCACGACAACACGCCCCCGCAGGGCGGCGCCGTATCGCGATTGTATAGCAACGCCGCGAATTTGGAAGTGGGGCTGCCATTAATTTCCCGATTGATTATAGGGGAATCCGCATGCAGGCAGCCTGCCGTCGTCGATGCGGTTGCGTGATGCCTGCAGCAGACCGGAATCTCTGACCGTTGCGCCCACACATCGCTTCACCCGTCCCGCACCTCATGCTCACTCCGGATACTGATCGAAGTGCGGCGCCCGCTCGAGGCTGTCGTCATCCCAGACCGCACGGTTGGCGCAGAAGATATGGGCCTGGGGCCGCAACCCGGGATCGTCGTCCAGGCTACCCGCTGGCACCAGCAGGTAGCTGCCATCCTTGCCAACGTGCGGCAGCGGCGAGCCGCAGTTGGTGCAGAAGCTCTTGCCGAAGCGATCGGCGCCCGTCAGGTCGAAACGGCGCACCTGATCCTCGCCCCCAAGCCACTTGAGCTGATCAGGCTTGCAGAACAGATTGCTGACATGCGCCGAGCCGCTGGCACGCTGACAGCGGCTGCAGTGGCAAAGAATGAAACGCTTGAAAGGCCCCTGGATCTCGAATGTCACAGCGCCGCACAGACAGTGTCCATGGATAATGTCAGTCATGCAGATTCCTCCTGTGGATCAGTCGGCAGGCTGCGCCCGGTCCCGCGCCCAGTGTCTCAATTGCGCAACCGGCTCGGCCATCAGCACGGACAGCGGCCGGGTGGCCTCGAGTTCCGCCAGCAGCGCGGCATCGTCCAGCGCACCACCGGCGGCATGGGCGGCATAGTAGGCCGAAACCACCGCCTGCTCGATCTCGGCCCCGGAAAAGCCGCGGGTTGCCGCCACCAGCTGCGCCAGATCGAACTGGTCCGGCTCGGCATCGTGGCGGCCAAGATGGATACGCAGAGCCGCTTCCCGGGCGGCCTCTCCCGGCAGGTCGACGAAAAATACCTCGTCGAAACGCCCCTTGCGCACCAGCTCCGGCGGCAGCGCCTGGATATCGTTGGCGGTGGCGACGACGAACACCCCGCCCCGTTGCTCCGCCATCCACGTCAGCAGCGCGCCGAGTATCCGTTTCGAGGTACCCTGGTCGCTGTCGCCGCTGGAAAAGCCCTTTTCGATCTCGTCGATCCAGAGCACGCAGGGCGCCATTACCTCGGCAGTGGCCAGCGCCTCGCGCAGATGCCGCTCCGACTCGCCGACGTATTTGTCGTACAGCGCGCCGGCATCGAAGCGCAGCAGCGGCACGCCCCAGGCGCCGGCGACCGACCGTGCCGCCAGGCTCTTGCCGCAGCCCTGCACTCCGAGCATCAGCACCCCCTTGGGCCTGACGCCACTGGGCAGACTGGCCTCACCGAGAAAGAAGGCACGGCGACTGGCGAGCCATTGCTTCATGCGGGTGAACCCGGCGACCTGCCCGGGATCGACGGTTTCATACTCGAACTGCAATACTCCGCCCCGGCTCAGCAGCCGGTACTTGGCGTCCATCACCGTCGGCAGATCCGACTCGGTGATGGCGCCATCGTCCTGGATGGCGTTGCGCGCCAGACGCCGGGCGTCCAGCCGGCCAAGCCCGGTGAGATTCCGCACCAGCATCTCGAGCGCTCGACTGCTGGTCTTGACCTGACTGCCGCTTTGCCGGGTCCAGACGCGCGCTTCATCGCGCACGATCTCCTTGAGTTCGGTCTCGTCCGGCAGCGCCATCTGCAACCGGGCGCTGTGTTTTTCCAGCTCGGCGGGAATCCTGACCTCGTGGCTGACCAGTACCAGGGTATGACAATCGTCAAGCACGATATCCTTGAGCAGGCGTATATGCAGCGGATCATCAAGGAAGGGGTGCAGGTCCGCCAGCAAATACACGCCCGGCACGTCCACCGAGCGTATATGCCCCAGCGCGTCGCCGGGCTTGGCGAGCATCCGCTGCGGCGGCATCGGCCGGTCGAGCCGCGCCAGTCCCTCGGTCAGACTCCACTTGAACAGCGGTCGTCCACAATGTCGCACCTGGTCGCACAGCAGGCTTTCGACCCGCTGTTCGTCGTGGCTGCTGATCGCAATCAGCGGTATGCGCGCGCGCAGCAGCGCGGCTATGTCCTGCGTCTGGGAATGGATCGACATCCTGATCGGACCCTCGAATCAACTCGTTACCAATCGGCCATGAGCCCGGCGGGCCTGGCAGCCGACTACTTCAGGCGGCCATTTTGCGGCCACTCCGGCGCTTTCAGCGACTCGCCGGCGTATCCCGGGACTGCAAGGAAGCGCCGCCCGGCATTCCAGTCATCCAGCGCCGAGCGGATGGTCTGCTCGCGATGGGCGACGAAATTCCACCAGATCTTGACCGGCTCGGCGAACGGCATGCCGCCAAGCACTATACCGCAACTGTCCGGCGCCAGCGCAATATCCAGGGCGTCTCGTTGGCCGCCGAGGTAGCAGAGCGTCCCCGGGGCCAGTGTTTCCCCCGCGACCTGCAGGCTGCCGCGCAACACCGTGATCGCATGTTCGAAATCGGGATCGAGTTTAAGTCGCGTGCCGGCTTCGGTCGTACTCGACAGCTCGGCGGCGAGCAGCGGCGAATGGCAGCGGGCCGGCGAAACCAGGTGGTCATAGGCGCCCATGATGACCTTTATCCGCACGCCGTCGACCTCGGTTTCCGGCAGTTCGGCATAGTGCTCGAACGCAGGTTCGCAGCATTCCGACGAGGCTGGCAGCGCAACCCAGAACTGCGCGCCCAGCATGCAGTCGCCGCGATCCGGCGGGCTTTCCTCGGAATGGGCGATGCCGGCACCTGCGGTCATCAGGTTGAGCTGGCCCGGCTCTATACGCTGCCAGGAGCCCAGGCTGTCCTTGTGCAGCAGCTCGCCTTCCCGCAGCCAGGTCACCGTTTGCAGTCCGATATGGGGATGTGGAGCGACATCGACACCCTTGCCGGCGTCGAAACGGACTGGCCCGATCAGGTCGAGAAAGCACCAGGGCCCGACCATCCGCCGTGCACGCTGCGGCAATAGCCGGTTGACGATCAGTCCGCCGCCAAGGTCACTGGCACGGCCGTGCAGCAGGTTCATTTGTGGCTCCGCAGCCCGGACCGTTCCCGGAATGGTCATGGTCGAGATCCTCCACCCGTTTGCGTATGCTTTAAGGATAGAAGCCGACCCACGGTGGGGAAACGTGTGATGGGACGATTGAGCCTGCTGCTACTGATGGCGCTGCTGGCCGGTTGCGGCGGCCGCGTGCCCGAAACCCTGGGCCTGCAGGATGGCCGACTGGCGCCCTGCCCCGGAACGCCGAACTGTGTTGGCAGCGAGTATCCGCAGCACGACAGCCATATCGAAGCATTGCGCTTCGACGATGCGCCCGCTGAGGCCTGGCAGCGCCTGCAGCGAACCGTGCGCGAAGACGGCGGCCATATCGAACAGCTGAACGAGCGCTATCTTTGGGCAACCTGGCGCAGCCGGCTGTTTCGATTCGTCGACGACGTCGAGTTCCGCCTCGAACCGGAGCGGCGGCGCATCGAGGTCCGATCCGCCTCCCGCATCGGGCACTGGGACCTCGGCGTCAACCGCGAACGGATCGAGCGGCTCCGTGCCCGTTTCCGGCACCCCTGAACGGACGTCAGCCCATCAGCGCCGGCAGCCAGAGCGCTATCTGCGGCACCACCATTAGCAACAGCGCGAACAGTAGCATGATCAGTGCGTACGGCAGCGCGCCCCACATCACGTCCTCGATGCCGCCGCCGTCCTTGCGCACGCTCTGCACCACGAACAGATTCATGCCGACCGGCGGCGTGATCATGCCCAGCTCGCACATCACGACGATGAACACACCGTACCAGATCGGATCGATACCCATCGCCATCACGATCGGATAGGTAACCGGAATGGTCACCACCTGCATCGACAGCACGTCCATAAACATGCCCAGCACCAGGTAGAAGACCATCAGTATCAGCAGCAGCGAAAGCGGCGACAGGCCGAAACCGGTGACCCAGGCGGTCAGGTCATCGATGATACCGGTGATGCTGACGCTGAGGTTCAGCAGGAAGGCTGCGGTGATGATCAGCAGAATCATGCCGGTAATGCGCGCGGTCTGCAGGAAACAGGCCTCGAGCAGTTCGCGGCTGAAGCGACCGTTGCGCCAGATCAGCAGCAGCGCGGCCATAACGCCGAGCGCCGCCGACTCGGTCGCCGTTGCCACGCCCGAGTAGATGCTGCCCATGACAATGCCGAAAATAACCAGCGGCGGCAGCAGGTGGCGCGATGCGGCCAGCTTCTGTTTCAGCGACAGCGACTCTCCTTCCCGCTGACCACGGTTTGACCAAAGAATGAAAACCATGAACAGTCCGCTCAGCAGCAGACCCGGCAGCAGGCCGGCGACAAACAGCTGGCCGATGGAGTTGTTGGTGATCGAGCCATACACCAGCAGATTGACGCTCGGCGGGATCAGGATACCGAGGGTGCCACCGGCAGCGAGGCTGCCGAGCGCCTGGCGCATCGGATAGCCACGGGCTTCGAGCGGCGGCAACGCCACCGTGCCGATGGTCGCGGCGGTCGCCACCGATGAGCCTGAGGTGGCCGAGAACAGCGCACAGCAGCCGATATTGGTATGCAGCAGCCCGCCGGGCAGACGTCCAAGCCAGACGCTCAGGGCCTGATACATGCGATCGGCGATACCGCTGCGCAGCATCAGCTCGCCGAGCAGCACAAACAACGGAATAGCGGTGAGGATATGCTCGTTCTGCACGCTCCACACCACCGCCCCGGCCGACTGGATGAAGGGCCAGCCAAACACCAGCAGGCCGGACAGGACACCAACGGCCACCAGACTGACCGCGATCGGGATGCCGATCAGAATCAGCGCCAGCATCAGCGCAAAGCCGAGGAAAACCAGGGTAATGGTCATGCCGTAACCTCCTTGCCCGGCGCAGCGTCGGTAACGGGGTCAGCCAGGCCACGCTGGCGCAAGTCGTCCAGTTCATCACGCAGTTCGTCGTCCAGGCCCCGGGGGCCGTAATCGCGGTCGAAATCGGCGCGCCGACCGACCCACAACAGCCAGATCCCCCGTAGCATCAGCACCAGCGTCGTAAGCGCAAACAGCACCAGCCCGGCGAACCAGGCGGACTGCGGATAGATCAGCGGTGTCGCCCAGGGGGTCGCCGCCGTACTGCCGTAATCGAGGGTTTCCCGGATCACGATCCAGGCCATGCCGCAGAGCAGCAGCGCCAGACCGGTCATCAGCAGTGTCGCCAGCAGATTCAGGCCGGTCCGCAGGCCCCTGGGCAGCTTGCGATGGATAAGGTCAATGCGAATATGGCTGCGATCCAGCAGGGCCAGCGTAAAGGCGATGGTCGATCCCACCGCCAGAGCGTAGCCGCCCAGCTCGTCGACGCCCTGCAACGAAGTACCGAACAGCTTGCGCAGCAGGGTTTCCAGGGTCACCGCCAGCGCCAGTAGCAGGAAGATGGCACCAAACAGATTCGCGGCGATACGTTCAGTCGCTTTCATGGTTGTCTCCCGTCCGCCCGGCCGCAGCCGGACGGTCGTCTGGCATCGATCAGAGGCCGAGCTTGTCGCCGAACGCGGCGCGCCAGTCGCTCGAACACTCGGGGTTGGACTTGTCGCAGACCTCGGCCCAGGTTGGGTAGGAGATCGTCTTGACCGCATCACGCACCAGCGCGATGTCCTGATCGGTCACCGGCACCTCGGTCAGATCGAACGGCTTGTTGTATTCGCATGGCGTCTCGCCGACATTACAACGCTGGGCATCCTCGAACAGGTCCTCGGAATACTGCCAGATATCATCGGTTAGCTCGGCGAACGCAGTTTCGAGCTTCTCCTGCTGCGCCAGTGTCAGCTTGTTCCAGGTATCGAGGTTGATGCCGTAACCGTTGATCGCCATCTGGAACGCCAATGGCAACACGTGGGTGGTGACTTCCGGCCAGCCGGCGCTGTTGGCCGAGCTCGGTCCGGTGATGGCACAGTCAACGACGCCCAGCGCCAGACTCTGATGCACCTCGCCGAAGCTGAGCGGAACCGGAATACCGCCGGCCGACTCGACCACCTTGGCCAGGTTCTGGTCGTAAACCCGCACCTTTAGCCCCTTGATGTCGGCGAGTTTCTCGATCGGTGCGTTACAGAACAACACCTGCGGACCGAAGGGCCAGATACCCAGCAGCTTGGTGTTGAAGCGCTCCTGCAAGCGCTCGTCGACCGCCGAACCGAATGCCTCGACCGTTTCCCGGCCGGCCGCGTAGGTCGGATTCATGCCGACGAGATCCAGTCCCAGAATCGTCGGCTCGTCGCGGGAGACCTGGGAGAAGCGCAGCGATACCACGTCGAACAGTCCGGATTTGAGCGTCCGCAGCTCCTCGACATCCTTGATGCCGGTCGAGTCCAGCGGCTTGAAGTTCACCGCCAGCGGCAGGCCTGTACGCTCGGCAAGCGTCTCGAAGAAAGGCTTTTCCTTTTCCTGCATGATCAGCCCGGTCGCACTGGGCTGGCCCAGAACCTTGAATTCGATGGCTTCGTCCGCCTGGACACCGGTGGCCGCCAGTCCGGTTGCGAGCAGCGTGGTCAGGATCGCTTTCTTCATTATCTTCCCCTCATCTTCAGATCGTTGGACGGCCAGCGGCCGTTGTAGATGGAGGGAGCAATCGCCATGCCAATAATAAATTAATGAATTATGAATAACCTAAACCGCACACCTTAAGGCTTATTGAATCACATAATTCAATATTCCATATTCACAATAAGGAAAAAGCTGCACCAGCATCGTGCACCCGCGCTCCGAATTGCGCCACAGCAGAGCGAGGAGTAGCATGCCTGCCTCGGGTCCCGCTTTCGGGAGCGTTTTCTGGTCCACTGGCAGGTATCGGTATGCACTGGCTCTATCTGATGATCGCGATCGTGGCCGAGGTGATTGGCACCTCAGCCCTGAAAGCCGCCGACGGCTTCACCCGCCCCGGGCCGTCAATGCTTGTCGTCGCGGGCTACAGCGTTTCATTTCTGTTCCTGTCGATGACGCTGCGTACCCTGCCCGTGGGCATTGCCTACGCGGTCTGGTCCGGCGTCGGCGTGGTGCTGGTAACGCTCGTCGCCTGGTATCTTTTCAAGCAGCAGCTGGATCTGCCGGCACTCATCGGCATTGGCCTCATCATGGCCGGCGTACTGGTATTGAATCTGTTCTCCAAGGCTTCGGTGCACTGAGCGCGTGAAGCCTGAAGGTAGTGCCTGGACGGGACAGATGGCTTCAAGTGATTCAGAAATTTGATAAAGTTTTGTAGCAACGACTGAACAGGATGGTTCGATGCTCGCGAAACTCCCGGCCCGCCGACTGCTCCCCTGCCTGGGGCTCGTCCTGCTTCTGAGCGGCTGCAGCAACGTCCCGCCGCGACAACCCGACAATATCTGCTCGATCTTCGAGGAGAACAAAGACTGGTACGGCGCCGCACTGGACATGAACGAGCGTTGGGGTACGCCGGTATATGTGCCGATGGCGATCATCTACCAGGAATCCGGTTTCCGCCATGACGCCCGTCCGCCAATGCGCTGGTTCCTCGGCCTGATTCCTTATGGGCGCGCCAGTTCCGCCTACGGCTATAGCCAGGCGAAAACCACGACCTGGAGCGACTACGAACGTGAAACCGGCAACGGCTGGTCATCCCGTGAGGACTTCTCCGACGCCATCGATTTCGTCGGCTGGTATACCCACAAGACCCAACGTATCAATGGCGTATCGAAATGGGATGCGCGTGGCCAGTACCTGGCGTACCACGAGGGCTGGGGGGGGTACCGCAGCGGCAGCTACCGCAACAAGGCCTGGCTGATGCGCGTCGCCGACAAGGTGGACCGGCGCTCGCGCCGGTACGCCGCGCAGTACAACCAGTGCAAGGACAATCTCAGCCGCGGAGGCTGGTTTCTTTGAGCCTTCGCGCCCGCTCCTTACTGCGCTCTTATCTTAGGGGTCTCGTTCCAGCAGCGTGATCACCTCGTAGTGATGACTGTGCGGAAACATATCCAGCAGCCGCACCCGCCGCAACCGGAAACCCGGCATCCGCCGCAGGTCCTGCGCCAGGCTCTGGGCATTGCAGCTCGAGTAGATCAGCCAGCGGGCCGCGGAGTGCTCGAGAAACTCGCACAGCCCGGCGCCTATCCCACGGCGCGGCGGGTTGAGAATCACCAGAGGCGGCACGGCACTGCCGGCAACGGCGAAATCGGCAGCATCGAGCGCGCGGAATTCGATATCATCGAGCGCCAGTTCGTCGCGACTCCTGCAGGCACTCTGGATGGCCTCTGCGCTGATCTCGATACCGGTCAGGCGACGACCCGGCGCCGCACAATGCAGCGCGAAACCGCCGACTCCGCAGAACAAATCCCAGACCGCGTCCGGCTGGAATTCATCGCACCAGTCCCGTGCCTGTCGGTATAGCGCTTCGGCCACACCATCGTTGGTTTGAAAAAAACTCTGCGGACGCAGGTGCAGGGGCAGGCCGTTGAGGTGCATGGTCAGTGCCTCCTGTTCGCTGAGCACTATCTCATGCACCCCTTCCAGTACTGCCTTGTGCTCCGGCTGCAGGTTGACGGACAGCACGCGCAGCTGTGGCAGTGCCTCGTACAACGCGGGCAACTGCTTGCGCATGCGGCCGACCGCTTCCTGTGACCGCAGTACGAAGCGCACCATCAGCTCGCCGGTTTCGGCCGATAGCGTCAGCAACAGGTATTTCAGCTCCCCCTTCCGGCTGGCGACATCGTAGGGCTCGATCCGGGCCAAACCGATAAAGCGCACCAGAGGACCGAAAGCGGTGGTCAGCGCCTCAGGATAAAGCGGGCAGTCCTGCAGATCGACACCGAGACCATCCGCACCCAGTATTCCCAGGCGCGGCGCGTCCGCGCTGCCGGTCACCACCATCTTGGCCTTGTTGCGGAATCCCGCCTCCAGACTGGCGACCGGTGCCAGCCATTCTGCTTCCGGCCAGTCGGCCAGCGTCTCCCGGCAATGCGCCTCTTTCCAGGCCAGCTGTTCGGTATAGGGGGTATCCAGATGGGTACAGGAACGGCAGCGTCCTGCGGCGAAATGATGACAGTACATGAAGCGATATCCGAGGGCGGAAACGCCCGGTTGAACGCAATTCCGGAACCGTCAGACCGCGGCCCCGACACCGCCTCGCCGCGTGTCGCGCAGGAAAGGCGCGCTATTTTAGCCGTAACTCGAAACAGGTCAAACAGGCTTCTTCGCCACCATTGCCCGGCACTGACAACGGCCGATGCCACACATCCACAACCTATTTCTTGATTACTCAAAAATAAAAATAGATCCGTCCCAAACGAATAAAAAAAACGTGAATTCCGCTCTCCCAGTCGCCAGAAACCCACCCATTTAAGCCTTTACAATCAATAACTTGAGAAAAATTATAAATACTGGCAATAAAATTTCTCATCCAAAAAATTACTATACAAAACAATAGCTTAGGATGCTGCGCGGTCAATTATCAATTTGCGATAAATCAGTATAAATTTTATACTGATCAATAAATAATAATTGAGTACTTAAATGGGAATAACAACGATGCAAGAAAGGGAAATAAAGCTTCTTTTCAAGGCGGGCGTGTTCGATTCCTGCCAGGCCATCCCGGTCTCGATGGCCCGGGGTTGGACGCTGAAATTCGTGACCAAGGACAACGAGGTAGTGACGCTGAACCTGCAGCGCAGCAAGGACGAGCGCGAATTCAAGAGTCTCGACGGCGCAGCCGCAGTGGCGCGGCGCATCGGCTTCGAGTGGCTCAACGTGCAGATCGGCGACCTGAAGTGGCGCGAAAAAATGTAGGCGGGAAAGCGGGATGAATGGGGCTGCGACCGCGTCGATCGCTTCGTCGACAAGGCATCGCAAAACCGGTCATAACGATCGTATTACAGATCGATTGGCTGATTGGCTGCAGCCAGCCGGGATGTGCGGCCGGCTACAAGGCGCCGGAGTCCTGCAACAGGGTCTGCAGCTCGTCGGCGATACGGGCATAGCCCGCGGCATTGGGGTGAACCTGGTCCGATTTTAGCGCCGGATCCGACAGCGTCTCGGCGATGGCATCCGGCAGGTAGACAAGGCCGTACTGCTCGGCCAGTTCTTCGTAGAAATCGGCGGTACTGAGCAACAGCGAGGGTTTGGGAACGCCCAGCAGCACCACCTTCACCTCGTGCCGGTCGGCCAGTTCGATCATGCGGGCCAATTGTTTCCTGATCCGGTTCTCGGGCTGGCCACGCAGCAGGTTGTTGCCGCCGTGACACAGCAGTACCAGAACCGGCGTCTCCTGCTCCAGCAGCGCACGCAGACGCTCAACGCCATCTTCGGCCAGCTCACCGGGGACACCGGCATTGACCAGCACCCAGCCAGTCGCCCGCGCCAGGCGCGCCGGGTAACTTTGTTCCGGCGCCGCGCCGGTGCCATACGTCAGGCTATCGCCAAATGCCAGCACCTTGCTGCCGGGCGGCAGGTAGTCGAGTTCGGGCTCGCCGCCACAGCCCGCCAGCAACAGGCAGGCCGCGACGGGCGCCAGGTATCTGCGCAGCGCTCTCATTCGCTGACCGGTTCGATGCGTCCCTGCGCCAGCTCTTCGTCGGTGGCGTCTCGCACCTCCACAATCTCGATTTCGAAATCCAGGGTACGGCCGGCGTAGGGGTGATTGCCATCGACGGTCACGCCTTCATCGGATACCTCGATGACCTGCGCCAGCTCGAGGTTGCCCTCGTCGTCCTCGAGCTGGCAGCTCATACCGACCTCTGCGCCCCCCAGCGGCTCGAAGAAGCTGTGCTCCAGCGTGCGCACCTTGTCCTCGTCATAGAGCCCGTAGCCCAATTGTGGCTGGACCTTCACCCGCAGCGTTTCGCCGGCTTCGTGCCCCGCCATCGCCTGTTCCAGGCCGGCGATGATATTGGCATGGCCGTGCAGGTAGGGCAGCGGCGCGCCGTCGCGGGTATCGTCGATCAGGTCGCCGTCCTCGTCGAACAGGCGGAAATGGAAGCTGACGACTTTATTGGCTTCGACTTTCATCAAGGGTTCCTCTGCAATTGTTCGGCGAGCCAGCGACCGACCCGATTGAGTTCGGGGACACAGACTTCATGGGCAATGGGGTACTGCTGCCACTGTGGCGCCAGACCGAGCTGCTCAAGCTCCGCCACCGCGCGCTGGCCGAGGGACAGCGGCACCACGTCATCAACAGAGCCATGGCAGACCAGCAACGGCAGCCCGGCGTTGGCCGGATGCAGTTCGTCCGCCATGCGGGCAGCGGTCGCCAGGTAGGTCGACAACGCCACCACGCCACCGAGCCGGTGGGGGTAGCGCAGCGCCGTATGGTAAGCCACCGCGCCGCCCTGGGAAAAACCGAACAGGAAAATGCGCTCCGCAGGGATTCCGCGTGCCAGCTCCTGCTCGATCAGGGCACCGATCTGCTCGGCCGATTCGTCCAGCGAGGCCTCGTCGATGCGCCGGTCGATGTTCATTTCGAGAATGTCGTACCAGGCGGGCATCGGCCAGCCGCCGTTCACCGTAACCGGACGCACCGGCGCATTCGGGAACAGGAAGCGTACCGGCAGCGATGCGGGCAGTTCCAGCAACGGTACCGCCGGCACGAAATCGCTGCCGTCGGCGCCGAGACCATGCAGCCAGATCACACTGGCGACGGCATCCTGCGCCGGCTCGATGGTTTGCAGTTCAAGACTCATGTTACAGCTCTTCTGTAGATCTCAGGGTTGCAGACGCTCGATGACCCAGGCGCCATTCTCGAGGCGGTAGCCGAAGCGGTCGTGGAGGCGATTTTCCCGCCCCTGCCAGAATTCGAAGCGCAGCGGTTGCAGTCGATAGCCGCCCCACTGATCCGGTTTCGGCACCGCGCCATCGGCGTGACGCTGACGCAACGCTTCGACCCGCGCTTCCAGCGTTTCGCGGCTGTCGACCGTCGCGCTCTGGCAGGAAGCCGCGGCGCTGAGACGGCTGCCGAGGGGACGTTCGTTGAAATAGGTTACGCCGAACGCCGCCGGCAGCTGCTCCACGGTACCGCGGACGCGCACCTGACGTTCCAGCGCCGGCCAGTAGAACAGCAGTTCCGCCCGTGGGTTGGCGGCAAGCTCCTGCCCCTTGCGGCTGCGGTAATCGGTATACCAGCAGAAACCGTCGGCGTCGAAGTGTTTCAGCAGTACGATCCGCGCCGACGGCATGCCGTCGCTGTCGGCGGTTGCCAGCGTCATCGACGTGGCATCGTCCGGCAGGGCGCTGCGCGCGTCCTCCAGCCAGCGGCCGAACTGTGCCACCGGATCTGACTCGAGATCCGCTCGCGCCAAAGTCTTCGCCTGGTACTCACGCCGCAGCGCCTTGTAATCACCTGTGTTGTCTGTCATCTGTGCTCCCTCTGCGGCCATTCGGCCGCGGCTACTATACTAACGTTTTAGGAAGTAACAAACCGGCCGCAGGGTATACCAGCTCAGCCAGCGAAACGCCGACACAGATCAGTGATTGCTGGCTTGTAACTGGCGCCGAAGAGGTACAGATGGTTGAGCAGGTGCCAAAGGTTGTAGAGCTCTGCCCGTCTCTCCCAGCCCGGCTCCAGCGGGCGACAGCCGAGGTAGGTGTCGTAAAAGGCGTCGCCGAAACCGCCAAACAACTTGGTCATCGCCAGGTCGGCTTCGGGCCAGCCCCAGTATACCGCCGGGTCGATCAGTACCGGCTCGCCGGCGGGTCCGGACAGCACGTTGCCGGACCAGAGGTCGCCATGCAGCAACGCCGGCTTCTGCGGTGGCAGCCAGCGGTCGAGGCGTTGCGCAATCGACTCGATGGCTTGCAGCTCAGCGCGACTCAGCAGCCGGCGATCGAAACAGAGTGCGGCGCCGTGCAGCAAACGTCGTTCGGCGAAGAACCCGTAACCGTCCGGCATCTGGGTATTGGGTTGCCGGGTGCCGCCGCAGAAGGTATCGATGCCGTAACCGAACGCCGGCTTCGACTGTCCATGCAGCTCCGCCAGCCCTTCGCCCAGCCGCTGCCAGAAGTCGCCGGCAGGCTCTGCACTGTCTATATATTCCAGTAACAGGCAGTCGCCATACTGGTACAACACCTCTGGCAGGTGCAGTCTGGAGTTACGCGCGAGGTCCGCCAGCCCGCGCGCTTCCGCCAGCACCTTTTCCGGCTCGGCGGAGCGGTAGCGTTTCAGCAGCAGCCGGCGGCCATCGTGCAGGTCGAGCCGGCTGACCTCGGCCGCTGCGCCTCCACCCAGCCGCAGGGCGCGCGCCACTGCCGGCCGGCGCGCCTGGCGCAGCCATACGTTTATGGGCTCGGGAACGGAATCTGGCATACTAGGGCCTGCTGACGCTATTCGAATGTTTGCTGCTGGAAGTCATTTTTTTGCCCGGCAAGGCGAAAATCGCGTGGTTTAGTCAGTCTAGACGAACGACTGACAACGCGGCAGGGCAATAAAATGGCCCCAGCCCTGTGGGTTGAGGCTGAAAAAGTCCCGCTCTGCGTGACTCGTCGTTTATTTGGCACGAGCAAACCGTACTCCTCGTGCCTTGACTGGGGGCTTTTTTAGCCACAACAGCTGCGGTTCGAACAGCAACAGAAGGCCCTTAAATCCTGTGCTCAATGGATGGACGACGTCGTCGGCTTTATGGGAATACGGTTATTAGTATGGACAAGATGATCGCCTGCCACGACTGCGATCTGCTGATGCCCCGCCCCAATGTGCCGGAAGGACACTTCGCGCACTGTCCGCGCTGCGGCTCGACACTGATCTCGGCCCGCCCCAACAGCATCGAACGCACGCTGGCGCTGTCGCTCGCCGGCCTTATCCTGTTCCTGCCGGCCAACCTCTACCCGCTGCTGAGCCTCGAGGCCCTGGGCCTGCGCCAGACCGAAACCGTCTTCAGCAGCGCCATGTCACTTTACACCGACGGCCTCTGGCTCGTGTCACTGCTGATTCTGCTGTTCGCGATCATCGTGCCGTTGGTGAAGCTGCTGCTGCTGTTCTATGTCAGCGCCTCGCTGCTCGGCGGCGAGCTCTGGCGCGGCACCGCGATGGCGTTTCGCAGTTACCAGCACCTCGACGAATGGGGGATGCTCGAAGTTTACCTGCTCGGTATCGTCGTGTCGGTGGTCAAGCTGATCGACGTCGCCAGCGTGGAGCCCGGGCTAGGGGTCTACAGTCTGACCGCGCTGATCCTGATCACGCTGCTCAGCTCCACCATGCTCGACCGCGACCTGTTCTGGCGCCTGATCGGCGAGCGCTACCCCAACCCGCTGCCGGACGCCGACGCGGAGCCACACCCGATCTGTTGTCACGACTGCAGGTTGCTGTGCCCGCCGCATATGGAAGGCCAGCACTGTCCACGCTGCCACAGCAGGTTGCACGCCCGCACGCCCCACTCGCTGGCCTGGACCTGGTCGCTGGCGCTGACCGGCGCCTTGTTGATGATTCCGGCAAACATGCTGCCGATCATGACGGTACGCACGCTGGGCCGAGGCGAGCCCGCCACCATCATCGGCGGTATCATCGAACTGACCCACCACGGCCTGTTCTGGATCGCACTGGTGGTGCTGGTGGCGAGCGTGATCATCCCGATCGGCAAGCTGGTCGGCATGCTGATCCTGCTGCTGACGGTACAGATGGGATGGACCACCAACCTGCGGCAGAAAATGCTGATGTACCGTTTCGTCGAGTGGGTGGGCCGCTGGTCGATGCTGGACATTTTCGTCGTCGGCATCCTGGTGGCGCTGGTGCAGCTCGGTAACCTGACGCATATCGTCGGCAACCATGGCGCCACGGCCTTCGCTGCCGTCGTGGTCTGCACCATGCTGGCGGCACAGAAATTCGATACCCGGCTGATCTGGGACCGGCACAGGCAGCGCACGGAGGCCAACGCATGAAGCAGGCCACTACCGCTCGCGCCAGTCGATGCAGCCCCCTGACTACACACGAGGCTCTGACATGAGTGATACATCCGGCTCCCCACCCGCCCAGGTCCGCAGGCACCGGGGCCCGTCGGCGGTCTGGATTCTGCCACTGCTGGCGGCCCTGATCGCCGGCTGGCTGGTATACAAGAACTATCGCGAGGCCGGCATCACCGTCGAGGTGGTGTTCGACTCCGCCGAGGGGCTGGAGGTCAACAATACCAAGCTCTTGTACAAGGGCCTACCCGGGGGCACCCTGACCTCGCTGCGCCTGAACGAGGACCTGCGCACCGTCACCGCCGTGATCCAGGTTGCGCCCGAGGCGGAGCGCCTGCTGAGCGCCAACACCGAGTTCTGGCTGGTAAAACCGCAGGTCTCGCTGTCCGGCGTGCGCGGTCTCGAGACCCTGTTGTCCGGCTACTACATCGGTATCAGCCCCGGCGAAGGTCCGCCGGCGCGACACTTCCGCGCGCTCAAGGAGCCGCCGCCGCCGGACAAGGACGACGAAGGCCTCTACATCACGCTGTTCGCCGACAGTGCCGAGTCGATCAACCGCGGCTCGCGTATCTATTTTCGCCATATCGATGTCGGCGAAGTCGTCGACTACCGCCTTTCGGACGATGGCGGGGACATTCTCATCGACCTCTACATCGAGCCGCGCTATGCCCACCTGGTAAAGAAGAACTCCCGTTTCTGGAACGCCAGCGGCATTCAGATCAAGGCCAACCTGCCCAAGGTTGAGGTGCGTTTCGGCTCGCTGGCGGCCATCATCGCCGGCGGCATCCACTTCTACAACGCGCCCTTCGAGTCCCCCCCGGCGGTCAGCGGCGACCAGTTCCAGCTCTATGCCGACTTCGAGGCCGCGGAGGATGGCATCGAGGTGGAGCTGACATTCCCCGGCACAGCACCGCTGTCCGAAGGCACCGATGTCGTCAGCAGAGGCATACGCATCGGCCGCGTTCGCGAATTGCAGCTGAGCGACGATTACAGCGAGCTTCGCACCAAACTGCTGATCGACCCGCGCGCCCGCGACCTGCTGCGCTCGGGCAGCCGCTTCTGGCTGGAGAAGCCGGAGCTGACGCTCGACACCATTGGCGACTGGCGCAGCCTGGTCAAGGGCAGCTATATCGAACTCGAGCCCGGCACCGGCCAGGAGCAGTTCCGCTTCAAGGCGCTGGATATGGCGCCGGCACGCCCGCCGGTGTACAGCGGCCTTCCGATCGACCTCGTGACCGATCGCCTGGGCTCGATCTCGCGCGGCTCGCCGATCCTCTACCGCCAGTTACCGGTGGGTCGCGTCAACGGCTACGAACTGATCGACAAGGGCGAACGGGTGCTGATCCATGCGGTGATCGAGGAGCAGTACCGCGAGCTGGTCGCAACCCACAGTCGCTTCTGGAACAGCAGCGGCATACGCTTCGCCGCCAGCCTCGAAGGTGTCGAGGTGGATACCGAATCCTTGCGTGCGCTGGTCGCCGGCGGCATCAGCTTCTTCACGCCGGACATTCGCGATCCCAAGGCCGCCGAACGCAACCAGCGCTTTACGCTCTACGAGGACTTCGATGCCGCCTCCCGGCACGGACGGCTGCTGTACGCGGAGCGGGCCGAGAAAAAGGTGGTGCGCCTGCACGCCGAATCGCTCGGTTCCATCGGCGTCGGCTCCCCGGTGCTCTACAAACAGCTGCCGGTGGGTAAGGTCAGTCACTATCGGTTGGGCGACGGCGGCGACGGCGTCGAGATAGAGCTGCTGATCGACAAACCTTACCGTGACCTCATCACCAGCCAGTCCCGCTTCTGGAACGCCAGCGGCGTATCCCTGAAACTGAACCCCCAGCAGGGTCTGAACCTGAATACCGGATCGCTGTCCTCGCTGGTCGCCGGCGGTATTGCATTCGAAACACCTGCAGGGGGCGAAGCGGTACCCTCGTCCCACCGTTTTGATCTCTACCCCGACCATGACCGCAGCATCGAACAGGGTCTGGAAATTCGTATCCTGTTCCCGCCCGACCAGGAGCTCCAGGCGGGCGCAGCGATTCGCTATCGCGGCGTCACGGTCGGACGCATCGAGGAGGTGCGCCTGTACGATGCCAAGGGCACTCTGGACGCGCGCGCGGTGCTGTTCCGGGAGGGCCATTTCCTCGCCCGCAAGGGCAGCTGGTTCTGGATTACGCAACCGGAAGTGCGCCTTTCCGAAGTCCGTAATCCGGCCAATATCATTTTCGGCAACTCTGTCGAGGTCAGCCCGGGTCCCGAGGATGCCCCGCCCAGCCGCTACTTCGTCGCCGCCAGTGACGCCCCCCAGGATTACTACGGCAACGGTCTGAACCTGGTGCTCGACAGCAGACAGCTCGGCTCACTCGAGATAGGCAGCCGGGTATTCTATCGTCAGGTGCCGGTTGGAGAGGTCACGGGCTTCCGGCTGTCGGCCGACGGTCAGTCAGTTGAAGTGTTCGCCCATATCGCCGCCGAGCACGCGCACCTGGTACGCCGGGGAAGTGAGTTCTGGAACATCAGCGGCTTCCAGGCCGACTTCAGTCTGCTCAAGGGCATCAAGATCGGCAGCACTACGCTGGAAACCCTGGTGGGCGGCGGAATCGCCTTCCGCTCGCCACCCGAAGGCGAGCGCGCGGCCAACGGCAGCCGCTTCCGGCTGCTGGAACGCGAGCCGCAGTCGGAGGCGCCACCGGAACAGGAGCCCGAACCGGCAACCTGAGGTTAACGACCCGGCCTGCCGCCGGGCCCAAGCGGGAGAGCACGCCATGAAGTACCTGATTCTGCTGCTGACGCTCTGGCTGGCAGGCTGCGCGCAGCAGCAGGAAACCAGACCCTTCACGCTGCGCAATCTGGCGAAGTCCGACATCGACATGGTGACCGACGCCCATATCGCCGAAGTCAACCGCCTGTGCCGGGAACTGACACTCAAACTCTACCGCCGCAACCCCAGGGAGCTGCGCAAGGCGCCCGCGGGTACATCGCTCGGACAGCGGCTGTACCAGCTGTTCGAGTTTCCGCGCCAGACCCGCTTTGCCGAGCTCAACAACCGCTATGGCGTGCACGCCGTTCCACTGGCATTCGATCCCGCATTCGAGGGGGACCGGGTCTTCGCGCTGATGGTGGGTATCACCGGCATGCTCCACACAGCCTACAACGGCCAGGACGAGTTCTACCTGCTCGACGAGATCGACCAGCAAAAGCTCTACAACAGTGCGCGAAACCTGGAACGCATCGCCTGGAAACTCAACCACAGTTTCGACAACAGCGGCGAGCCTTTCATCTACAGCAACGGTGTCGGTGATGCCGGCGTACAGAACCTCAGCTTCGCGCGCGACTTCGGCAAGCTGATTTCGTTGCAGGACATGATGGCCCGCATCATTGCCGATACCCAGAACCGCACCATCAACCGCGTGGTACAGGGCGCCGCATCGACCGTATTGCTGCCGATATAGGAGCGGTTAGTGGTCAGGAACAATCTTATCGGCAGGGCTTGTTGACGCGGATATCGGCGATCTTGTGATTGTCGTTGAGGCTGAGAACCACATCGGCACGGGATGGCATTTCCAGCAGCAGGGCCCGGGTCAGTCGCTCGTAGTGCTGTATGAAACGATGGATCTCGCCCTGCCCCATGATACGCAGGTGATCGGTCGGCTCGCCGGCATCGAACAGATGCTGCATTCGCTCGGCGAGCTTTTGTTCCTGCAACGAACGCCACGCGTAAACCGCCTCCATGCTCGGTACCCGCAGCATGATCTGGACGTCGATCAGGTCGAACAGAGCCCGATAGGGGCCCGCCAGCTGCTCATTGACGTAACGTCGCCAGGCGCCGTCCGGGTCCTCGTTCCGCTCCAGGGCGTTGACTGGCGCCTGCAACGCCGCTTCGTCCTGGGGCCGGGCGCCCACGCACCAGCCCTCCAGCACCACGATATCGGCGACACCGCTCCATTCCTGCCACACAGCGGCCGGGCAGCGGTCGTCGACGGACTTGTCGAATACCGGAATGCGCAGGCTCTGGCCGCCGCCGCTCCTCAGCGCTTGCAGCAGCGCCACTCCCAGCTCGACGTCATGGGTACCGGGCACGCCGCGGGTCATCAAAAGCGGATGCACCTCCCGCGCCAGCCGCCGGCGCTCGGCACGGGTCTTGTAGAGGTCATCGATCGAAATCCCGGCGACGCGCAGGCCGAACCCCTCGCCGAGGGTTACCTCGAGCAGGTTGAACAGCGTCGATTTGCCGGCTCCCTGGGCGCCGTTGACGCCGACCACCAGCGGAGCGCCGTGCTGGCGCTGCTGAGAGACCAGCCAGGCCGCCAGCGGCACGTAGATGGCTTCGAACATCTCCACCAGACCGATATCGACGCGCAGCGTCTCGAGGGTGGAAGCGAAGGCGCGCTCGAGCGCACCGGTTGCCTCGCGACGCTCGGTGGAGCTCAGGCACAGTTGCGCCTGTGGCCAGCGCGTCAGCAGGCTCACCCGCAGGCCTCTACAGGTGACTGTGGCTGCGCAGCCACTGCTGGATGGCGTCGATCTGTTCGCTTTCCATCAGCGAAGGGGCGTGTTCGATACCCGGAAGGCTCAGCAGCTCGAGGTCCGGCGTTTCCCGCCGCATGCGTTCGACCGTTTCCGCCTGCAGTACATCGGAGGCCTCGCCCCATATCAGCATGCGCGGACACTGGATCCGCTGCCACAAGCTCCACAGGTCGACATCGGCGTCGCTGTTCTGACTTAAAGCCTCGGCAATGGCCGGATCGTAGTGCAGCGTAAAGCTACCGTCAGGCTGTTCGCGACAGCCCGCCTGGGCCAGGCGGCGCCACTGCTGGTCGCCAAGGTGACGCAGGGCCGGGTAGGTTTGCCGCAGCCACTGCTCGGCCTCGCCGAGGTTCGCGAAGCGGCGCTCGCCCAGATAGCCCTGGATTCTCTTCAGTGCCGCACGGTCGACGAAAGGCCCGATATCGTTCAGCACCAGGCTGCGGATCGGACTGTTAGGCAGTGCCGCAAGGCAGATACCGATCAACCCTCCCATGGAGGTCCCGATCCAGTCCACCCGGTCGACATTCAGCCGCGCCAGCAACACCGTCATATCGTTAAGGTACTGGCTGATCTGGTAGCCGGACGGGTCCGGCAGCCAGTCGCTGTCGCCACGACCGGCGACGTCGGGGCAGACCACCCGATAGTCTCGGCTCAGTGCCCGGGCCAGGTCGTCGAAGTCGCGGCTGTTGCGGGCCAGCCCGTGAACACAGACCAGCACCCGGCTGTTATCGGCACTGCCCCACTCGTTATAGTGCAGCCGATGAAAGCCCCGGGCATTCAGGGCGCTGACGTTTCCGCTCCGCATAGGACCTGTCCCCTGCTTTTATTCACCTAGTGTGCAAATAGGCTCCCTACCTATTTGCACGTTATGTACAGGAAGTACGGTATGCCGCGTACGCATGGATGCGAGTGAGCTGCCACACCACGGAAACTTGGCGCAGGTACGCGGACATGCTGGTTTCCGTGGCGTTCGCATTGGCCTGCGGCCAATGATGAAGCATCCCTGCTTTTTGTATTAACCCGCCGGGTTAATACAATAGACCGCCACCGGCCGGTATTTCAGGCGTGCAGGCGCGACTCGACGAACCGGCCGAGCATCTCCTGGCAATCATTTGCCAGACTCAGAATCTTCATGCCCAGCTGGTAGCGGCTCTGCGCCAGTCGCCGCATGTGTATCAGTCGACAATGACAATGCACCGGCCCCTCGTCCAGGCCAAAGTGCAGATTCACCTCCACCGGCGTGCCCGATTCCAGCTTCCGCGAAGCGTCGAGCAGCTGCTCGAGTTGCTCGCTGCCCTCGATCAGGGCACCGCCGACACTGAGGTTGATCAGCCTGACATCGAGGCTGTCGCCGCTGAAAGGTTCAAGCTCCGCCGGCAGATCGACTCCAACCCGCGGATGCAAGCGCATCTCCCGCTTCATCCCGTTTCTCCTTTTTTTGATTCAAAGATTTAGCCGAAGTTGCCGCAGTGCACAACCCTCCAGGCCCGGCGGACGACTATATTTAGGAAACTGTGGCACGAACAAGACCCCGATCAAGGATCGGCGCTGTAGCGATGCCGGATGAACAGTTGCCGCCCGGCGGCGAGGAGCCAGCAGATGAGCCAGTATCGAATCGAACAGGACAGCATGGGCGAGCTGAGCGTACCCGCCGACGCCCTTTATGGCGCCCAGACCCAGCGCGCGGTGGAAAACTTCCCGATCAGCGGGTTGCGGCTGCCGCCGGCCTTCATCCGCGCACTGGCGCTGATCAAGGCCGCCGCGGCCGAATGCAATGCCGAGCTCGGCCTGCTGCCGCAGGAGATCGCGGGCGCCATCAGCCAGGCCGCCCGCAGCATTGCCGGCGGCGAACACCTGGACCAGTTCCCGGTCGACGTGTTCCAGACCGGTTCCGGCACCAGCTCCAACATGAACGCCAACGAAGTGATCGCCAACCTGGCGTCCGCACTCTGTGGTCAGGCGGTCAATCCCAATGACCACGTCAATATGGGTCAGAGTTCCAACGACGTCATTCCCACCGCCATTCACCTCAGCGCCGCGCTGGTGCTCGACGATGCCTTGCTACCGGCGCTGCACCACCTGCAGGTCACCATCGACAGCCGCGCAGAAGCCCTCGACGGGCTGGTGAAAACCGGCCGCACCCACCTGATGGACGCGATGCCGGTGCGGCTGTCGCAGACGCTGTCGGGCTGGTCCGGCCAGATCCAGCTGTCGATGCGTCGCCTCGAGGACAGCCGCGACCGCCTGCACCGCCTGGCCCAGGGCGGCACCGCGGTCGGGACCGGCATCAACGCCCATCCGGAATTCTCGGCGCGCATGGCTCAGAAGCTGAGCGAGCTGACCGGTCTGACGCTGCTGCCGGCCGCCAACCTGTTCAGCGCCCTCGCCAGCCAGGACACCGCAGTGGAACTGTCGGGGCAGCTCAAGGCCTGCGCCTGCGCGCTGATGAAGATCGCCAATGACCTGCGCTGGATGAACTCGGGCCCGCTGGCGGGACTCGGCGAAATCGAGCTGCAGGCCCTGCAGCCCGGGTCCTCGATCATGCCCGGCAAGGTCAACCCGGTGATTCCCGAAGCCGTGATGATGGTCGGCGCCCAGGTGATAGGCAACGACGCCGCCATCACCACCGGCGGTCAGCACGGCAACTTCGAGCTCAACGTGATGCTGCCGATGATCGCCCACAATCTGCTTCAGAGCGAAACACTGCTGGCCTCCGCAGCACGCCAGCTCGCCGACAAGGCGATCCAGACATTCCGGGTCAACGAGGCGGCGCTCGACGCCGCCCTGTCCCGCAACCCGATCCTGGTCACGGCACTGAACCCGATCATCGGCTACCAGAAAGCCGCGGCGATCGCCAAGCGCGCCTATGCCGAGGGACGCCCCGTCCTCGACGTCGCCGCCGAGGAGACCGACCTGACACGCGAAGAGCTTTCCCGACTGCTGGATCCGGTGAAACTGACCGAAGGCGGCATCCAGGGATAGATTGGGTTAAGTCGCGGTAGCGCGCACCCCAACACCGGCGTCGGGAGCGGACCCAACACCAAACCCAAGCACGCGCCGGGGCCAAGCGATCTGTAATGCGACCGCTGTGATGGGTTCCCTGACAACCGCTCCTGCGTTGTCAGGATTTCCGACTTCCCTGTCGGTCACGCGATGCCCTCGTTCTGCGGTAATCGTCCAACACCGAACCGTTGCACCGCTCCCCCCTCCTGCAAACCGCTCCCTGCGTTTGCAGGATTTCCGCCATCCCTGGCGGTCATCCTACAATCTGTCTTTTGCCGAGGGGTTAATCGCGAGGGCCGGATTCGCTATAATCCGGTACCTTTTTTATCAGGCCTGACCTTGGGACACTTCTGACGATGAACCGGGATCTCGAAAAGCTCCAGCCCTACCCGTTCGAAAAACTCGCGGCTCTGAAGGCCGAGGTGACGGCGCCCGCCGACAAGGCCCATATCGCGCTGTCGATCGGCGAACCGAAACACCCGTCGCCGGCGTTTGTCGCCAAGGTTCTGGCCGACAACCTGAACTGCCTGGCCAACTACCCGACCACCGCCGGCATGCCGGAACTGCGCCAGGCCATCGCCGACTGGTGCCAGCGCCGCTTCACGCTCAAGCCCGGCAGCCTCGACATCGGCCGCAACGTGCTGCCGGTCAACGGCACCCGCGAGGCGATCTTCGCCTTCGCCCAGGCCGCGGTCGACCGCCGCGACGACGCCCTGGTGATTTCGCCGAACCCGTTCTACCAGATCTACGAAGGCGCAGCCTATCTCGCCGGCGCCGAGCCGTACTTCCTCAGCTGCGACGCCGAGCGAGGTTTTATCCCGGACTTCGACGCCGTGCCGGCCGATGTCTGGCGCCGCTGCCAGCTGCTGTTCCTCTGCTCGCCGGGCAACCCGACCGGTGCGGTGGCCGGCCGCGACGTGCTGAAAAAGCTGATCGCGCTGTCCGACGAATACGACTTCATCATCGCCTCGGACGAATGCTATTCGGAGCTGTACTTCGACGAGGCCGAGCCGCCCGTCGGCCTGCTGCAGGTCTGCGCCGAACTGGGCCGCGACGACTACCGCAACTGCGTGGTGTTCCACAGCCTGTCCAAGCGCTCCAACCTGCCGGGCCTGCGCTCGGGATTTATCGCCGGCGACGCCGAGCTGCTGGTGCCGTTCCTCAGCTACCGCACCTACCATGGCAGCTCGATGCCGATCCAGCATCAGCTGGCGTCGATCGCCGCCTGGAACGACGAAGCCCACGTGCTGGAAAACCGCGACAAGTACCGCGAGAAGTTCGCCCGCGTCATCGAAATCCTGTCGCCGGTGATGGACGTCAAGGTGCCCGACGCCAGCTTCTACCTCTGGGCGCCGACGCCGATCGACGACGACAAGTTCGCCCAGGGCCTGTTCGCGCAGCAGAACGTCACCGTGCTGCCGGGGCGCTATATCTCCCGCGAGGTCGACGGCAAGCTGCCGGGCGCCGGCTTCGTGCGCATGGCGCTGGTGGCCACGGTGGACGAGTGCGTCGAGGCGGCGCAGCGTATCCGTGCCTACGTCGAATCGCTGTAACACTCTCTGGAAAACCGATGATCTGCGTTTACGGAATCAAGAACTGCGACACCATCAAGAAAGCCAGGAAATGGCTTGACGAAAACGGTATCGAATACCGCTTTCACGACTACCGGGTCGATGGCCTCGAGCGCGCACAGCTCGAAGCCTGGGCCCAGGAGCTCGGCTGGGAAGCGCTGCTGAACAAGCGCGGCACCACCTGGCGCACCCAGCCCGACGAGGTCAGGAACAACATTGACGAAGCCGGCGCCATCGCCCTGATGCTCGAGCATCCGGCGATGATCAAGCGCCCGCTGCTGGATACCGGCGACGCGCGCCATCTCGGCTTCAAGGCCGATACCTGGGCAGCCCTGCTCGGCAACTGAATCACGCAAACTACGGAGTTTTACACCATGAGCAACTTTGCATTCGGCCTCGGCGTAGGCACCCAGTCCGCCGCCGGCGACTGGCTCGAAGTCTACTTCAACGCCCCGCTGCTGAACGCCGCGGACGACCTGATCAAGGCGGTCGGCGACGCCCTGGGCTACGAAGGCGGCAACCAGACCATCGAGATCGAAGAGTCCCAGCTCAAGGCGCTGGAAGCGGCCTTCCTGTCGGTCGGCGCGGAAGACCAGGCCGAGATCGTCGAAGTGCTCGAAGGCACCCGCCAGCCACTGGTGGTCTGCATCCTCGCGTCTGACGAAGAGCCGCAGACCACCGCCGAGGTGTACCTGAAGCTTTCCCTGCTGTCGCACCGTCTGGTCAAGCCCCACGGTATCAACCTGACCGGCATGTTCGGCAAGCTGCCGAACGTCGCCTGGACCAACGAAGGCGCCGTGGCACTGGACGAACTACCCAAGCGCCAGCTGGCTGCCCGCGCCCAGGGCCGGGTGCTGGATGTTCACTCCGTCGACAAGTTCCCGAAAATGACCAACTACGTGGTGCCGGCCGGTATCCGTGTCGGTGACGCCGCCCGTATCCGTCTGGGCGCCCATGTCGGCGAAGGCACCACCGTGATGCACGAAGGCTTCATCAACTTCAACGC
>JABXIM010000121.1 GCA_013373085.1 Oceanospirillaceae bacterium
GGCTGGGCCAAGTCCCACAGCTTCCACACCGGCCAGTGCCCGGTCATGAAGTACCACCGCCCGCTGATGCAGGCTATCCTGTTCGGCAAGGTGAAGATCGCTGACGCGGTCAACGTCAAGATGATCAACCTGGACGAAGCCCCGCAGGGCTACGACCAGTTCGACCACGGCGCAGCCATGAAATTCGTCATCGATCCGCACGGCAGCGTCGCGGCCTGATCACGAAAGTTACAGGTTGGGTGCAACACCCAACCTTTCTCCAAAAGCCCCGGTCCTTCCGGGGCTTTTGTTGTTAGAATGAATAATAAATACGACGGACCGACTGCCACAGGCTTTGCAACACGGCATTCCCGTCGATGGGTTTCACCCGGTGCTCCCCAACCCAGACAGCGTCAGCGACCCGCATGCCAACAACTAGCCGCCAGCGTAACTTCGACAGTCACTTTCGCCGCAGCAACCAGGCGTTTCTGAAGCACAGAGGCGAAACGCGCCCGGAGCCGATCCGCATTGGCTTCGTCCTGTTGGAGCATTTCTCAATGATGGCGTTTACCGGCGCTGTCGATGCACTGGTCACCGCCAACCTGTTGAGCAACGACCCGCTTTACAGCTTCCGCACCCTCAGCCTCGACGGCAGCGAGGCCCGCAGCGACCTCGGAATAGACATTTCCGTCAGCGGCGCACTGTTCGATCTCGATATCGGCGAACTGGATCTGCTGTTCGTATGCGGCGGTTATCGCACGCCGCTGCTGGCGAACCGGCAATTGACGGAAAAACTGCAGGAGGCCAGTCGCCGTGGCCTGACACTGGGCGGCCTCTGGAACGGCAGCCTGCTGCTGGCATGGGCCGGCCTGATGGATGGTTACGACTGCACGCTGCATCCGGAAAACCGCGCCGGACTGGAGGAAACCTGCCCCAGGGTGCGTCTGTCACCGCAGCCCTATGTGATCGACCGCAACCGAGTCTCGTGCGCCGGCGCCAGCAGCGCGCTGGACATGATGCTCGCCGTCATCCGACAGCACTACGGCCAGGAAGTGGTACGTGGCATCCAAGAGATACTGAGCTGCGATCGCATTGGCGAGCAGCCTGACCGGGCGATGCCGACAGCCGCCAGCGATCCGACACTGCCCGAACCACTGCGCGCGGTACTCGAACTGATGGATGCCAATATCGAAGAGCCCCTGGGCATGGAAGAAATCGCCACCCTGGTGAGTCTGTCACGGCGCCAGATCGAACGCCTGTTCCAGCGCCATGTCGACAGCACTCCGTCGAAATATTACCTGGAACTGCGCATCACCCGCGCACGCCGCCTGCTGCTGCAGACCAACGAATCGATCGCCGCCATTGCCGTGGCCTGCGGCTTTGTCAGCACCACCCACTTCAGTCACTGCTACCGGGATTATTTCGGCGTCTCGCCGACCCAGGCCCGCCAGAACCGCAGCGGGAACAATTAACCCCCGCCGCGACCCGGACATTTCGGCTTCACACCATGCCAACCGAAACCAATCGATCGGAAATGCGATCGATGTGATGGGTTTCACGATGCCTGAATGACGAGGAAAACAATTAATTTCAATGGGATGCATCGTTGCACCCATCCTACGAATTACGTTTTTCCCGCTAAAGCGCGATGAAGCAAAAAATAGAGCCCATGCGCCTGGTTTGCGTACGTTTGGGAAAAGCGGGGGAGCTCGTAGGAGCGCCGCCCCCGGTGCGAACAGCCTCGGTGGACCGGGATGTTCGCGGCGAGGCGCCGCTCCTACATGGAGCGGAGCCACACTGCCTGATTTGGCATTTCTTTGGGAAAAACGGGGAGTTCGCAGGAGCGACGCTCCTACAAACGAAAGGGGCCCCGGTGCCTGGCTTGGGATTTGGGGGAGCTCTGAGAGCGTAAACCAGACCCGGGGTTTGAGGTCGGACGGCCCGCCCGCGGCGAACCGTCCCGATTCATGAAATCAGCAAAAGCTGCTGTTAGTCAGCAAAGACCACGGTGCGTTGACCGTGCAGGAACACGCGTTTCTCGATGTGGTAGCGGATCGCCTTGAACAGCGTTACGCGCTCGATATCCTGACCTTTCTCGATCAGGTCCTCGGGATAGTGGGCATGATCCACGGGCTGAATACCCTGGGTGATGATCGGGCCCTCGTCGAGGTCGTTGTTGACGTAGTGCGCGGTCGCACCTACCAGCTTGACGCCTTTCTCCCAGGCCTGGTGATAGGGCTTGGCACCCTTGAAGCCCGGCAGCAGCGAATGGTGGATATTGATCGCCCAGCCGTCGAGCTTGCTGCACAGATCCGCCGACAGCACCTGCATGTAGCGCGCCAAGACTACCAGCTCGGCGTCGTACTGCTTGATCAGCTTCCAGACTTCCGCCTCTTGCTGCGGCTTGGTATCCGCAGTGATTGGCAGGTGGTGATACGGAATCCCGTGCCACTGCGCCAGCGACTCCAGATCCGGGTGGTTCGAGATGATCACCGGGATCTCGATATTCAGCTGTCCGGTACGATAGCGGTAAAGCAGATCGTTAAGACAGTGATCGTATTTCGAGACTAGAATCGCCACTTTCGGCCGATGATCCGGCGCCGTCAGCTGCCATTCCATGTTGAATTCGCCGGCGCGTGCCGCGAAGGCTTCATTGAAGGCTTCGGCGCTGAAACCATCGCGTTCGGGTCGAAACTCGACACGAATGCAGAAGAGCCCCAGTTCGCGATCGTCGAATGACTGCATTTCCAGCACATAATTGCCGGTTTCCGCCAGAAAGCGGGTGACCACGTCCACGGTTCCGAGTCGACTCGGGCAACTGGCGGTGAAAATCCAGGGTTGGGGTTTCGTTGTCATCGCTGATCCTCGCGTATTGTCAGAAATCGGTAGTGGCCACCGGCCGCTACCGATTCGACAGGGGCGGGACCGAAAGATTCGGCCCCGCCGCCGATCAGGCCTTTACGACCAGACCGAACTCAGCGCTGGCATCCTGCAGCCACAGCCATACATAGTCTGCGAAGCTGCGACGAATGACCAGCTCCCAGCGATCTTCGCCGGTGCGGCGGATGACCGCCTGGGTCTTGGCGAACACCGAGGTGACCACCTTGCCGACCGGGAAGTTGCGGTCGTGAACGTCGTAAGGCGTCGACTTCTTCAGCACCATGCGGACGTCAGGACCGGACAGCTCCAGCACGGTCTGGCCGCCGCTGACGTTGACGATGGCAAAGTGTCCACCCATCGCGGCGCGCAGCTGCTCTTCCACCTGAAAGGCATCCTCGCCCGGCACGATCAGCAGCCACTCGTCCGGCGCGATCCAGCGCACGGAGCGGTCGCCCTGCTCGACCGAGCTCAGGGGCTCGGTCGGCAGGTCGAAGCCAAGCGCTTCGCGGGCGCCAGCCAGGAAAGCCTGGTTGTCCTGGCTACCACGGATCACCAGGTGACCCAGCAGCTTGTGCTCCTGCAGCGTGACGCCGCCGTTCTTCGGTCCCTTCTTGGCGATGGTATCGAGGTCCGCATGGTGCAGCGGCGACTCGGCGCGCTGCGCGGGACCTGCCAGCTGATCCATCCGCGCCACTTCCTGAATGGCGTCCGCGTTAGCGGCAACTTTTTCCGGTGCAATCATCTCAGACATTTTGACGCTCCCCTTTCGGATCCAGGAAGATCGGGCTGCAGATTTCGGCTTCGATCACGGTGCCGTCAGCCTGCGGGTAATAGACGGTTTCACCCATCCGGTTGTGGCCGTTTCGGATCATCCCCAGGGCGATGGAGTGACCGAGGTTGGCGCTGTAGTAGCTGGAAGTCACGTGGCCGAGCATGGTCATCGGGATGGCCTGCTTCGGATCGTTGACCGCCTGAGAACCTTCCGGAATGACCTTTTTCGGGTCTTTGGTCTTCAGGCCCACCAGCTGCTTGCGGTCGGTGCGGATGCAATCCTCACGCGCCATGCCGCGCTTACCGATGTAGCTGAACGGCTTGTTGTTCGAGACACACCAGCTCATGCCCAGATCGATCGGGGTTACGGAACCATCGGTGTCCTGACCGGCAATGATGAAGCCCTTCTCGGCACGCAGGACGTGCATGGTCTCGGTACCGTACGGAGTCAGGTTGTATTTGGCGCCGTGCTCGAACAGTTTCTCCCAGACGAAGAGGCCGTAGTTAGCCTGAACGTTGATCTCGTAGGACAGCTCGCCGGTGAAGGAGATACGGAAAATCCGTGCCGGTACGCCGGCCACCTTGCCCTGACGCCAGTCCATGAACTTGAAGCTGTCGTTATCCAGATCGATGTCGGTCAGCTCGGCCAGCAGCTTGCGGCTGTTGGGGCCGGAGATCGTCATGGTTGCCCACTGGTCGGTCACGGTGTTGAAGTACACCTCCATTTCCGGCCACTCGGTCTGATGGTACAGCTCCAGCCACTCCAGTACGCGCGCCGCGCCGCCGGAGGTGGTGGTCATCAGGAAGTGGTTTTCGGCGAGGCATGAAGTCACACCGTCGTCGAACACCATGCCGTCTTCACCGCACATCAGGCCGTAACGGCACTTGCCGACGCCCAGCTTGGCCCAGGCGTTGGTGTAAACACGCGACAGGAACTCGCGCGCATCCTTACCCTGGATATCGATCTTGCCGAGGGTGGAGGCGTCAAGGATACCCACGCTGTCGCGGGTCGCCTTGCACTCGCGGTCCAGCGCCTGCTGCATGCTTTCGCCTGCTTTCGGGAAGTACCAGGGACGCTTCCACTGGCCTACGTCCTCGAACAGCGCGCCGTGCTCGACGTGCCACTTGTGCATCGCAGTGTAGCGCTTGATGTCGAACAGCTCACCACAGTCACGGCCGGCAATCGCGCCGAACGTGATCGGCGTGTAGTTCGGACGGAAGATGGTGGTGCCGGTTTCCGGGATCGACTGGTTCAGCGACTTGGCGGCGATCGCCATGCCGTTGATGTTGCCCAGCTTGCCCTGGTCGGTACCGAAGCCCATCGCGGTGTAGCGCTTGACGTGCTCGATCGACTCGAAGCCCTCACGGGTCGCCAGCTCGATACCAGCAGCGGTTACGTCGTTCTGCAGATCGACGAACTGCTTCGGCGCACGCGCAGTCGGCTTGGTGTGCGGAATGTGGAACAGCGCCATCGCCGGACCTTCCTTCACCTCTTCCGACAGCGGCAGTGCGATGCCCTTGGCAGCGTCTGCAAAGCCGGCACTCTCGGCGGCCTTGGCACCGGCAGTCGCACCTTCTTCCAGCACCTTGCGCAGGCTGTAGGTGCCGTTGATGCCACCAGCGGTCAGCTGACGCTGAACGGTCTTGCCCGGTACGAAGCCGATGATGTCGTCACGCCACTCAGGACGGCTGCCGGTATGGCAGGACAGGTGGATAACCGGGCTCCAGCCGCCGGAGCTGGCGACGGTGTCGCAGCTGAGACGTTCTACGGAACCGGTGACCTTGTCACCCTTGGCATCGATCGGTGCAACCTGTACGCCGGAGACACGCTTGCTGCCCTGGACATCGATAACGGCGGAGCCGGTGATGATGTTCAGACCGCGCTTGCGCGCTTCCTCGATACGGGCACCTTTCGGGCTCTGACGGGTATCAACGATCGCCACAACCTTGCGGCCGGCATCGGCCCAATCCAGAGCAGTCTGGTAGGCGTAATCGTTGGTGGTCATCAGCACCAGCTCGTTGCCCGGCACTACACCGTAACGGTTGATGTAGGTCGACACAGCGGAGGCGACCATGCAGCCCGGCACGTCGTTGTTGCCGTAGACCAGCGGACGCTCGTGAGCGCCGGTAGCCAGCACAACCCAGTTGGCGCGGACGCGGTGCATACGCTGACGTACCTGACCCTTCGGTGCCTGATCGGCGATATGGTCAGTGCAACGCTGATGGATGGTCAGGAAGTTGTGGTCGTGATAGCCGTTCACGGTGGAGCGCGGCAGCAGCAGCACTTCCGGATGCTTCTCGAGCTCGGCGACGGTTTCGGCGACCCACTCAACAGCGGGACGGCCGTTGATCTTCTCACCGCTGTGCAGCAGGCTGCCACCGAATTCGCTCTGCTCGTCGGCCAGGATCACACGGGCTCCGCTGCGCGCAGCAACCAGCGCGGCGGCCAGGCCTGCAGGACCGGCACCGACGATCATGACGTCGCAGTGGTGGTTCAGCTTGTCATAGATGTCCGGGTCGTTTTCCAGCGGCGAACGGCCGAGACCGGCAGCCTTACGGATGAACTTCTCGTAGGTTTCCCACATCGACTGCGGGTACATGAAGGTCTTGTAGTAGAAGCCCGGGGGCATCATGCGACCGCCGACCTTACCGACGTAGCTCATCAGGTCCATTTCGGCGTTCGGCCAGCCGTTGGTGGCGCTGCTCACCAGGCCGTTGAACAGTTCCTGCTGGGTGGCGCGAACGTTCGGCACCTGGGTCGCTTCGGTCGCACCCAGCTGCAGAACGGCATTAGGCTCTTCCGCACCAGCGGCAACGATGCCACGCGGACGGCTGTACTTGAAGCTACGAGCGATGATATCAACGCCGTTGGCCAGCAGTGCCGATGCAAGGGTATCGCCCTGGTAGCCCTGGTACTCACGGCCGTTGTACTTAAAGCGCAGCGACTTGGAACGGTCGATGCGTCCGCCGGAGGCGAGACGGTTCTTCTGGCTCATATTGTCCGCTCCCTTAGTTGCCGGCAGCGACTACAGAAGGCCGCTCCCCGATCTTGTAAACTTCTTTGATTTCGTACGTAACGGTATCGCGCGTCACGTTGAAGAACTTGCGGCAGCCAGTAGCATGCACCCACATCTCGTGGTGCAGGCCGCGCGGGTTCTTGCGGAAGAACAGGTACTCGCCCCATTCCTTATCGCTGCAGCTGTCCGGATCCGCCGGGCGGGCGATGTGCGCCTGACCCTTGGCATGGAACTCTTCCTCTTCGCGGTGTTCGCCGCAGTGCGGGCAGTAAATATAGAACATCGAAATAACTCCCCTTAGTGCGCTACACCCGCCGCGCCGTGCTCGTCGATCAGCGCGCCGTCGTGGAAGCGGAACATGGAAAACGGTTTGGCCAGCGGATGTGCTTCACCCTTAGCCAGCGTTGCAGCGAATACGTTGCCGGATCCCGGGGTGGCCTTGAAGCCGCCGGTACCCCAACCACAGTTGAAGAACAGGTTCTCAACCGGAGTGGCGGAAATGATCGGGCAGGCATCCGGACAGGTATCAACGATACCGCCCCACTGACGGTTCATGCGTACACGGCTGAAGATCGGGAACATTTCAACGATCGCTGCAACAGTGTGCTCTATAGTCGGGTAGGACCCGCGCTGACCGTAGCCGTTGTAGCCGTCGATACCGGCACCGATAACCAGGTCGCCCTTGTCGGACTGGCTGGCGTAACCGTGTACGTGGTTGGACATGACCACGGTGTCGAGAATCGGCTTGATCGGCTCGGATACCAGCGCCTGCAGCGGATGCGACTCGAGCGGCAGCTCGAAACCGGCCATGTTCGCCAGCACACCGGAGTTACCGGCAACGACGCAGCCCACGCGGTCTGCCTTGATGACACCGTGACGGTTGGTCTTGACGCCCACGATGGCGCCATCCTCGATCACCATATCGACGACTTCGGTCTGCTGGATCAGGTCCACACCGTGAGAGTCGGCGGCACGTGCGAAGCCCCAGGCCACGGCATCGTGACGGGCAACGCCGGCACGCGGCTGCCAGGACGCACCCATCACCGGAAAACGGGTGTTGGCGGAGCAGTCCAGGATCGGCACGATTTCCTGAACCTGCTTGGCGTCCAGCACTTCGCCGTCGATACCGTTGAGGCGGTTGGCGTTAACACGGCGCTGGATATCGCGCATGTCCTGCAGCGTGTGACCGAGGTTGAGACAGCCGCGCTGGGAGAACATGACATTGTAGTTCAGGTCCTGAGACAGGCCTTCCCACAGCTTCATCGCGTGCTCATACAGGTGAGCCGCTTCGTCCCACAGGTAGTTGGAACGAACGATAGTGGTGTTACGGGCAGTGTTACCGCCGCCGAGGTAACCCTTCTCGATCACCGCAACGTTGGTGATGCCGTGTTCCTTGGCCAGGTAGTAGGCTGTCGCCAGGCCGTGACCGCCGCCGCCCACGATGATGACATCGTACTTCTTCTTCGGCGTGGGATTGCGCCAGACGCGCTGCCAGTTCTCGTGGTAATTCAGGGCATGTTTCAACAGCCCGAAACCGGAATAATGCTGCATGGTGCCAGCTCCCCCAAATAACCCGGCATCACCGGGTGGATATTCGTTGAGTCCCCGGGCACGCGGCCCGGGGCAGATCCCAGATTAACCGTAGACCGGATAGTCGGCGCAGAGGGTGTGGACCTTTTCCTTCACCTCAGCGATGACGGGCTCGGCATCGCCTGCCTGCATGGCGTCGAGGATGTCGGCAATCCAGCCAGCCAGCTGTTCGCACTGAGCTTCCTTGAAGCCGCGGGTGGTGATGACCGGCGAACCGATACGCAGACCAGAGGTCACGAACGGAGACTGCGGATCATTCGGCACCGCGTTCTTGTTGACGGTGATGGACGCGCGGCCGAGGGCGGCATCAGCATCCTTACCGGTCAGACCCTGCTTGATCAGGCTCAGCAGGAACAGGTGGTTCTGGGTACCGCCGGAAACGACGTCGTAACCGCGATCGATGAAGACCTTGGCCATGGTCTGGGCGTTCTTCAGTACCTGAGCCTGGTATTCCTTGAATTCCGGCGACAGCGCTTCCTTGAAGGCAACGGCTTTTGCAGCGATAACGTGCATCAGCGGGCCGCCCTGGCCACCCGGGAAGACAGCGGAGTTCAGCTTCTTCTCCAGATCCGGGTTGGAACGCGCCAGGATCAGACCGCCACGCGGACCGCGCAGGGTCTTGTGGGTGGTGGTGGTAACGACGTCGGCGTACGGCATCGGGTTCGGGTACAGGCCAGCGGCAACGAGGCCAGCGACGTGAGCCATGTCGACGAACAGGTAAGCACCCACTTCATCGGCGATCTGGCGGAAACGGGCCCAGTCGACGATCTGGGAGTAAGCGGAGAAACCGGCAACGATCATCTTCGGCTTGTGCTCGCGCGCCAGGGCTTCGACCTGGTCGTAGTCGATCTCGCCCTTTTCGTTCAGACCGTACTGAACGGCGTTGTAGATCTTGCCGGAGAAGTTAACGTGGGCACCGTGGGTCAGGTGACCACCGTGGGCCAGGCTCATGCCCAGTACGGTGTCGCCCGGCTCGCACAGAGCCATGTAAACAGCGGCGTTAGCCTGGGAACCGGAGTGCGGCTGAACGTTGGCATAGTCGGCGCCGAACAGCTCTTTGGCGCGATCGATGGCCAGCTGCTCGACCACGTCGACGTACTCGCAACCACCGTAGTAACGCTTCTGCGGGTAGCCTTCAGCGTACTTGTTGGTCAGCACCGACCCCTGAGCTTCCATCACCCGCGGGCTGGTGTAGTTTTCAGACGCGATCAGTTCGATATGCTGTTCCTGACGCTGCGCCTCGGCCTGCATCGCCTCCCACAGGTCTTTGTCGAAACTCTGAATTTGGTCGTTCTTGCTAAACATCTGTGATCTCCTTGCCAGGACTTTCAGCCGGAAAGTTATCTTTGCGTTGGGTTTCGATTGTGATTTTTTGGAGGAACGCGCAGGCGCACCCCGAAGCCGGCCCACCAATAGGGGCGGCTGACAACCGGTCGGTTATCTTCAGGACAGGCGGCTCCCCCACAGAACGGCTCTGATTCCCATGCAGCCGATACTAGACCTCAACCCCGAACACAGAATGCTCAGTGGCGTCCTGATGATATTCATTTACGACACGCGACAATATCGCTGTCGCACAGGCGCAGCTTCGTGTCCCCTGCTGACAGCCCAGGGCGAGAAGGCGCCGGAACGACGGGAGATGCGCACGAGCAATGCTGTCGCAAACCGACAAATCCGGTCGCAATCCGGCGGATCATGAATTGAACAGGGTGGGCAGGAAAGGTGGAGCGACAAGAAGGGGCCGGCGACTCAGTCGAGGCGCCGGTTCAGCAGTGGCTTACAGACTGGCGACGTTGCAGCGCCGGCTGTGCCAAAAAACGCAAAACGGAGGCCATGCCTCCGTGTTAAGCCCCGCTCAGGACGGGAACGAGAACTGCACGCCTTCGCGTACACCGGCCGAGGGCCAGCGCTGGGTCACGGTCTTGCGACGGGTGTAAAAACGTACGCCATCGGGGCCATAAGCATAGAGGTCGCCGAACAGCGAACGCTTCCAGCCGCCGAAACTGTGGTAGGCCACCGGCACCGGCAGTGGCACGTTGATGCCCACCATGCCGACCTGGATGTTGTCGCTGAAGTAACGTGCCGCTTCGCCGTCACGGGTGAAGATGCAGGTGCCGTTACCGTACTCGTGGGCGTCGATCAGATCCATTGCCTCCTGCATCGTCTCGACTCGCACTACCAGCAGCACCGGACCGAAGATCTCGTCTCGATAGCAAAGCATATCCGGCGTCACGCGATCAATCAGAGTGCCGCCGACAAAGAAGCCGTTCTCGTGGCCCGGCACCTGTGGATGGCGACCGTCGACGACGATATCGGCGCCCTGCTCTTCGGCGCTGTTGATATAACCGACCACCTTCTCCTGATGCGCTTTGGTGATCACCGGACCGAAGTCGTTACTGCTCTCGCTGAAGGCACCGACCTTGAGGCTCTGCATCTGCGCCTTCATTTTGCTGACCAAAGCCTCGGCCGCCTGATCACCGACGGCGACCGCGACCGACAGTGCCATGCAGCGCTCGCCGGACGAACCGAAGGCGGCGCCGGTCAGGGCACTGACGGCATTGTCCATATCGGCGTCGGGCATCACGATGGCGTGATTCTTGGCACCGCCAAGCGCCTGGCAGCGTTTGCCATTGGCGCTGGCGCGGCTGTAGATATACTCGGCGATCGGCGTCGAACCGACGAAGCTCACCGCCTGAACGCGGGCGTCGTCGAGCAGCGCGTCGACCGCCTCTTTGTCGCCGTTGACGACGTTCAGCACACCCGCCGGCAAACCCGCCTCCAGCGCCAGCTCGGCAATGAACAGCGTCGAGCTCGGGTCGCGCTCGGAGGGCTTCAGCACGAAGGTGTTGCCACAGGCAATCGCGATCGGGTACATCCACAACGGCACCATGGCCGGGAAGTTGAATGGCGTGATGCCGGCGACAACACCCAGAGGCTGGAACTCGCTCCAGGAATCAATTGCAGGCCCGACATTCTTGCTGTACTCGCCCTTCAGCAGCTCCGGCACGCCGCAGGCGTATTCGACGTTCTCGATGCCGCGCTGCAGCTCGCCCATGGCGTCGTGTGAAATCTTGCCGTGTTCTTCGCCGATCAGGCGGCAGATCTCGTCGGCATTCTGCTCCAGCAGTTCCTTGAAGCGGAACATGATGCGCGCCCGCTTCTGCGGCGGGGTGTTGCGCCAGGCCGGGAATGCGGCCTGGGCTGCGGCGACTGCCTCATCGACGCTCGCCTTGCCGGCCAGCGCGACCTGTTTCGAGACTTCACCGGTGGACGGGTTATAGACGTTCTGGGTGCGCGCGGCGTCGTCCTGCACGAGACCGTTAATCAGATGGCCGATGGTTCGCATTTTAAAGCTCTCTCCTCTTGCTAAAGGGGTTCAGTCCAGTTCACCGATGGCATCGCCGAGGGCATTGACCAGGTCGTCGATCTGCTCGCGTTCGACCACGAACGGCAGACCAAGCTGGATGGTGTCGCCGCCATACCGCACATAAAAGCCTTTCTCCCAGCACTTCATTGCAATTTCGGCGGGACGGCGCGCAGGCTCGCCGGGGTAGGCTTCGATCTGCAGCGCGCCGGCCAGACCGTAGTTGCGGATATCACTGATGTAGCGGGTGCCCTTGAGGCTGTGCAGCGCGTTCTCGAAAATCGGCGCCATCTCTTTCACACGCGGGACCAGGTGGTCCTGTTCCAGAATATCGAGCGACGCCAGCGCTGCGGCGCAGGCGACCGGATGCCCGGAATAGGTGTAGCCATGAGGCAGCTCAAGCATGTAGTCGGCTCCCCCCTGCTCCATGAAGGCATGGTATATCTCGCGCTGAACGATCACCGCCCCCATCGGCACCGCGCCATTGGTCAGCTGCTTGGCGACATTCATGATGTCCGGCACCACGCCGAACTCCTCTGCGCCTGTCATCGAGCCCATGCGGCCGAAACCGGTGATGACTTCGTCGAAAATCAGCAGAATATCGTGCTGATCGCAGATCTCGCGCAGCCGCTTGAGGTAGCCCACAGGCGGCGGAATGACGCCGGCAGAGCCGGCCATAGGCTCGACGATCACGGCAGCTATATTGCTGGCGTCGTGCAGCGCGATCAGCTCGAGCAGCTCATCGGCCTTGTCGGCGCCGGATTCCGGCATCCCCCGACTGAAGGCGTTCTCTTTCATCAGCGTATGCGGCAGATGGTCGGCATCGATGCCCTGACCGAACAGCACCCGGTTGGCGCCGATTCCCCCGAGACTGATACCGCCGAAGTTAACGCCGTGGTATCCCTTGGCGCGGCCGATCAGCTTGGTCTTGGTCGGTTTGCCCTTCTTGCGCCAGTAGGCTCGGGCGATCTTCAACGAGGTATCGGCGCTTTCGGAGCCGGAACCGGTGAAGAAGACATAATCGAGGCCCGCCGGGGTCAGCTCCCTGATGCGGTGTGCCAGCTCGAAGGCCTTCGGATGCCCGTGCTGGAAAGCCGGCGCGTAGTCCAGCTCGCCCAGCTGTCTGGCGACCGCTTCGGTGATTTCGGGCCGGTTATGGCCGGCGCCGCAGGTCCAGAGTCCCGACAGACCGTCAAAGATACGGCGGCCATCGGCAGCCTTGTAGTAACAGCCTTCGGCCGCGACGATCATGCGACGCGGATCCTGCTTGAACTGCCGGTTGGCGGTGTAGGGCATCCAGTAGGCATCGAGCTGCTCGGCGCTGAGCCCTGCGGTGTTGCACTTATCCCGTTCAGACATGAACGTACCCCTGTCATCGTTCAGATGGTGATGATGACAGTCTGGACCGGATCAAATGTGAATTAAATCTCCATTTATTTGTCTTTAGGTAAGCTTTTACTTAACTAATTAACTTACGAACAAATCGCAGTTGTCCTCTACCGGACGTATTCACAGGTTCCTCAGCAGCCCTGACCGAGACGACTCGAGCGCGTCAGACGCCGGACCCCGCCTTGAGAAAACGGATCATCCACTGCGCGACCCGCTCTGAATCGGCCGGCGGCTCTGAAACCAGCGTCGCAAGCGCCGCGTCCGCGACTTCGGCAGGTATCACCTTGCCACGCCTCAGCTCCAGCAGCTCGGCTTCGAAGTCGCTGCGAAACTCCGGATGCGCCTGTAGCGTGAAAATGCGATCGTCGTAGACGAGGCCGGCGTAGGGGCAAAAGTCCGAACTGGCAAACAGCCGGGCATTCTCCGGCAGTTCCAGTACCTGATCCTGGTGGATGGCATTGAGGCTGAAGTCACGCCGCTCCGACTCGACAAAGCCATGCTCGTCCTCGATACGATAGCGCTGACGACCCAGCCCCCAACCACCCTCGAATTTTTCGACCCGGGCGCCAAAGGCGGACGCGACGATCTGGTGACCGAAACAGATACCGACCAGCGGCCGGTCACTGTTGTAGATATCCAGAACCAGCGCCTTGAGCCTGCTCATCCACGGCAGGTCGTCGTAAACGCCGCAGGCCGAACCGGTAATGATCCAGCCGTCACAGTCGCTCGCGGCAGCCGGGAACTCGTTATGGCGTACCTCGTAAATGCGAAAGCTGAGCTGCGGCTCGGCGGCCCCCAGCAGTGCAACGAACATATCGGCGTAGGAGCCGTACCTGGGCAACAGTTCCGCAGGCGAAATACCGGCGGCAAGAATACCGATCTTCATGCCAACTCCTTAGGAGCACTGGTTCAACAACTAGGATATCGCGCTCTCCGCAGCGCTGAACAGCAAGGTGGCAACTCAGGTGGCGGTCGCGGACAGGTAAACGATATACAGGCAACAGGCACTCGCGACGCCGAAAATCAGCGACCGCAGCGCGGCGAGGTCCGCGATATAGAAAACCGCGTGCAGGATACGGCAGACAAGGAATACCATCGCCACCAGGCTCAGAGAGTCGAGTGGCACACCAC
Organism: Oceanospirillaceae bacterium; assembly: GCA_013373085.1. GTDB lineage: Bacteria > Pseudomonadota > Gammaproteobacteria > Pseudomonadales > Balneatricaceae > Marinobacterium_A. The sequence goes on from JABXIM010000121.1 coordinate 14,122, forward strand.
TGGCATAGCCGATAAAGCAACTGCTGCCAAACACCATCAGCGCTTCCCAGGCGTTGGCCTGGGCCGCCTGGACCCGGGCGCCGGCTCCGCTCAACTGCGCCTGCTGGCCCCGCGGATTGTGGTTGTCAAAGGCACCAAACTGCCTGGCCCGCATAAAGTTGCCGATACCGGCAAGCAGGATAGGCAGGATCGATACAATGAACAGTACGTAGAGTATGACTGGCATGATGGTCCTCAGCGGGGTCGGGATTGTTTCTGCTTATACATCTGTGCGTCACCGTCCTTAAGCAGATCGTCCAACGACAGATGACGCTCGGGTTGAAATTCCACCTCGCCGCACGAAAAACTGATTTCATAACCGCTGGCAGCGGCAGCGCAGTCGTCATGCAACGCTTCCCTGAGCCGTGCGACTGCAGCCTGCGCATCGGCACTGCAGGCGCCGGTCAGCAGTACGACAAACTCGTCACCACCGAGGCGGGCGATTATGTCCGAATCGCGGAACACTTTTTTCAGCTGTTCGGCGAAAGCAATCAGCGCACGGTCGCCTTCGGCATGCCCGTAGGTATCGTTGATAGTCTTGAAATCATTCAGGTCGCACAGCAGCAGCGAAACGCTCATGTTGCGGCGGCTGGCCATTTGCAGGGCCTTGTCGGCCAGCATTCGAAACCCGCGTCGATTCGATATTCCGGTCAGTTCATCCAGCGTCGCCAACTGCAAGGAAGCCATTTCCCGCTCCGCCATGACCGCCAGGTCCTGCAGTATCTGCAGGTCTTCCGCACACAACTCTCGTGGCTTGCTGTCAATGATACAGAGGGTGCCGAGGCGCTGCCCGTTCGGGGCCCGCAACGGACATCCGGCATAAAAGCGGATGAAGGGCTCGGCAACCACCAGGGGGTTGTCTGCAAATCGAGGATCCAGGCTCGCGTCGGGAACGATCAGGGGGACGTCATCGAGAATTGCATGACCGCAAAAGGAAATGTCACGGTCGGTTTCCGTCACATTGAGGCCGGCACAGGATTTGAACCACTGCCGGTTCTGGTCGACCAGACTCACAAGGGCGATTGGCACGCGAAACAACCTGCGGGCAATACGGGTCAGGCGATCGAAACGCTCTTCCGGCAGGGAATCCAGAATATTCAGCGATTCGAGCGTTTTCAGACGAGTCTGCTCGTCCATGGGCACCGCTGGCGTCTTCACTGCCACCTCCGATGTGCAGCTTAGGGCGAATGGCTTCGATCTCTAGATTGATCCGAAACTAGATTCTAGCACCGAAAGCCTAAAGCACCGCGCGGCGGGCTGCGCTTCGCAGCAGAGGTCACCAAGGTGTGTCTTGTATCAGAATATATTTCTGCGTTTCGCAGAGAAAAAGGGTTGCTTCTCTAATACGTTTTAAATATAACGCTATATGATTTAGATATATCTAAATTAGTATATCCATATTAATGCAAGGAGCCCTGATGAAAACCGCAACACTCGGTTATTTGCTGGCAGGCGCGCTTGCCTATTGCAGTACCGCCCATGCGTCCGACGGCGCAGGACGCGGCCAGGCCATTGCCATGCAGGGTGACGGCAGCGGGGCGCCCTGCATCGCGTGCCACGGTCTCGACGGAGCGGGCAACGATGCGGCCGGCTTTCCCAGGCTTGCCGGTCTCGATACCGGCTATCTCGTCAAGCAAATGCAGGATTACCGCTCCGGCGCCCGTCAGAATGCCGTGATGGCACCCAATGTCGACAACCTCGACGATCAGCAGATGATCGACGTCGCAGCCTGGTATGCCAGTCAGCAGCCGACACCAGCATCTCTACCGGAGGTGGATACCGCTCTGCTGGAGTTGGGCAAAAAGGTCGCATCCAGCGGTGACTGGGACAATTACGTCGTACCCTGCGAAACCTGCCACGGTCCCGGCAGCCTGGGAGTGGGTTCCGCCTTTCCCCGACTGGCGGGTCAGCATGCCGGCTATATCAAGCAACAACTCCATGCCTGGAAAAACGGTACCCGCGGCAATGACCCGGATCAGTTGATGCTGGCCATTGCCGCACGCCTGTCGGACGAACAGATCGAAGCCGTAGCCGCTTACCTCGCCCGTCAACCGCAGCAGGGAGACCTCTGATATGCCACGCCGATTGACTCCAGTCCTGATGACCGCCCTGCTGGCCACCGGCGTCGCGCAGGCGCAGCCGGACGTTCCTGTACAGCTACCTGCATTCAAGGAAGGCCAATATGTACACGAGGCGCCAACCGTCGAAGACCTTATGCAGGATGAAAGCATCCATCCGGAACTGCGCAAGGTTATCCTGCGTGGCCGGGATATGTTCATGAATACCCAGCAGTTTCGCGGCGAGTACGTGTTCAACGACCTCAATTGCAAGAACTGCCATATGGGCGAAGGGCGCCTGAACTGGTCCGGGCCGGTCTGGCCTGCAGCGACGACCCTACCGGACTTTCGCGGCAAGAATCAGCACGTGAACTCGCTGGAAGAGCGCATCGCGGGCTGCTTCTCGTTTTCGATGAATGGCAACCCCCCGGCTTATGGCAGCGACGATATGCTCGCGTTGGCTGCCTACCACCAGTGGCTAGCCAAACAGGCGCCGGTCTACGAGAGCAATATCGGAGGCCGCGGCTTCGGCCACCTCGGTCGCGAAATGCCTGCAGAAACCAGCTACGCCAACGGCGCACAGGTCTACCAGCAGCATTGCGCACGCTGTCACGGCGATGACGGCCAGGGCGTCAGACTCAGTGCCCAGACCGTCTTCCCGCCGCTGTGGGGCGACGGTTCCTACAACTGGGGCGCCGGCATGACACGGGTCTTTACCGCGGCATCCTTCATCAAGAACAACATGCCTCTCGGCAAGCCCGGCTCTCTCAGCGACCAGCAGGCCTGGGACGTGGCGCTCTTTATCAACAGTCACGAGCGACCACAGGACCCACGCTATACCGGCGATGCAAAAGAAACACGCGAGAAGTTCAACAACTTTCACAAGTTCACGATGTACGGCACCGAGTTTGACGGGCAGGTGCTCGGGCAGCACGACGACACCGGCGACAAACCGTTCCTGAAACCCGACGCACTGCGTCCACGCAGCTTTGACTAGCGGGCCTGGTTCCATATAAACGAAAGCCCCGAAACTCGGGGCTTTCAAGGGGGCGAACCCCCTTTGGAGGGAAGGGGAATAAGAAAGTTACAAGCCAACAACTAACAACTTTTGCGCGGAAGGCTGGAGGCTGCAAACGTCAACGGCGCTTGGCTGCCGTTTTATGGCGTGTCGCTTAGAACTGCAGTTCTTCGTTCTCGCTGTTGGCCTTGTCTTCGGCAACCGCCTTGGGCGCCGGCTTCTGCAGCAGCTTTTCGCGGATGGCGTTTTCGATCTCGCTGGCGATCTCCGAATGCTCTTCCAGATAACGGGAGGCGTTGGCCTTGCCCTGGCCGATCTTGTCGCCATTGTAGGCGTACCAGGCACCCGACTTGTCCACCAGCCCCTGCTGTACGCCGAGATCGATCACCTCGCCCATGCGGTAAATACCCTGGCCGTAGAGAATCTGGAATTCGGCCTGTCTGAACGGCGGCGATACCTTGTTCTTGACCACCTTGACTCGGGTCTCGTTGCCGATCACCTCATCGCCCTGCTTCACCGAGCCAATGCGACGGATGTCGAGGCGCACTGACGCGTAGAACTTGAGCGCGTTACCGCCGGTGGTGGTTTCCGGGGAACCGAACATGACGCCGATCTTCATGCGGATCTGGTTGATGAAGATCAACAGGCAGTTGGTCTGCTTGACGTTGCCGGTCAGCTTGCGCAGCGCCTGGGACATCAGTCGCGCCTGCAGGCCGACATGCGAATCGCCCATTTCGCCTTCGATCTCGGCTTTCGGCGTCAGCGCGGCAACGGAGTCGACGACGATGACGTCGACGGCACCGGAGCGCACCAGCATGTCGGTGATTTCCAGCGCCTGCTCACCGGTATCCGGCTGAGAAACCAGCAGGGAGTCGACATCGACACCGAGCTTTTCGGCATAGATCGGGTCCAGCGCGTGCTCGGCATCGACGAAGGCGCAGGTCTTGCCCTGACGCTGAGCCTCGGCAATCGCCTGCAGAGTAAGGGTGGTCTTACCGGAGGACTCCGGACCGTAAATTTCGACGATACGGCCATACGGCAGGCCGCCAATGCCCAGGGCGATATCCAGACCCAGAGAACCGGTGGACACAGACGGGATCGCCTCGCGCGGCTGATCGCCCATACGCATCACTGCGCCTTTACCGAACTGGCGTTCAATCTGACCGAGCGCTGCGTCCAACGCCTTCTTTCTGTTCGCGTCCATTTTCAACCCTTCCACCGGATCAAATACTGTATGTTTGGACAGTATTATTCCAGAACCTTTCCGGAATGCAACCTCTTTGAACGATTTTTATACGGCGCCATCGAGACACGAGACGATGCCTCGAAGCGCGATTTCCACCGCCTGGCGCCGCACTGATTCTCGGTCGCCGTCCAGCAGGTGCCGCTCGGCCCGGGTTGGCATTCCCTCGCAGGCCCAGCCGAACCAGACAGTACCGACCGGCTTTTCGGGACTGCCACCACCAGGGCCCGCCACACCGCTGATCGATACCGCGATGCGGGCATCGCTATTACGCACCGCGCCCTCGGCCATGGACAGGACGACCGCTTCGCTAACGGCGCCCTCGCGCTCGATCAGTTCGACCGGCACGCCGAGCATGCGATGCTTGGCGGTATTGGAGTAGGTCACGAAGCCGCAGTCGAACCAGTTCGAACTGCCGGCCAGTGCGGTCAGCTCGCGCGCCACCCAGCCTCCGGTACAGGACTCGGCCGTTGCCAGCATCCAGTCCCGCTGCTGCAGTTTATCCGCTATCTGGGTCACCCATTGCTGCATAGTCCGGGGTCCTCGCAATATTTAACCCAACGCCGGGTACTTTACTTGAGACTAACAGGCAAGAACCGCTCCGAGCGGTTACCTGTACGATGGCTTGATACTAACGTTTCAGGAAGTAACATGCCCGTAGACAGGCCGTATCGCAAGACCCGCAAATGGCACGAAATGCAGCACGGGAACCAGGGAAAGGCTGTGCGGTAAAGAATGAGGGCGGAGGCAGGAACCAGGGGTGTTGCGGCAGCAATAACAGCCGTCCGGACCGACGATGAACCGGTCCGGACGGCAAGGATGCATCAGAGGCTGAGGAACGGACGGATACGCTCGAGCGAACGCTGGCCGATACCACGCACGTTGATCAACTCATCGACGCTGTCGTAAGGACGGCCGGCAATGATCGAGGTTGCCAGCTTCGGCGAAATTCCCTTGACCTTGATCAGCTCCTTGGCTGTCGCCTCGTTGAGCGAGACCAGCTCCGATTCGTCTTCAGACGCCGCAACTTCGACCGGCTGGGCGATCGCTTCAGCTTCTTCAGCAACCGCTTCGACCACCTCGGCGACGGCTTCAGCTTCCTCGGCAGCCACTTCGACCGGCTCGGCGACGGCTTCAGTTTCCTCTGTAACCGCTTCGACTGACTCGGCGACGGCTTCAACTTCTTCGGCAACTGCTTCGACCGCCTCGACAACGGTTTCAGCTTCCTCGGCAGCCACTTCGATCGCCTCGGCGACGACTTCAGTTTCCTCGGCTGCCACTTCGACCGCCTCGGCGACGGCTTCAGCTTCCTCGGCTGCCGCTTCGACCGCCTCGGCAACAGCGTCAGCTTCTTCGGTAGCCGCTTCGACCGGCTCGGCAACGAAGTCGTTCTGTTCGAAAGCCACTTCAACCGGAGCAGCAACGAAGTCGTTCTGTTCGAAAGCCACTTCAGCCGGAGCAGCAACGACGTCGTTCTGTGCGAACAGCTCGTTCGGGCATTCGACAACGGCTTCCTGTGCCGGCAGCGCGCGATAGTCGCGAGTCAGGTAACCGGCTGAAGTCCATTCACGCAGCATCAGTACCAGATTCGAGCCGTCCATCGGCTGCGTTTCCAGGTCGAGGCGGAAGCTGTTGTTCAGCAATTCGAAACCTCCGGCCAGCGTTCCCAGCTCGGTGGCTGCCAGGCGAGTACCCGCGAAAGCGCCGCCAGTGTAAGGCTGCGCCAGCGCCCAGATTTCCAGGCTGAGAGAGCCGGAAACGGTGCCTTCGTCACGCGGATTGCTGATACGCTCGACGCTGAGATCGATATGATCTGCAGCCAGTTCGAACTGCACGGCACCCTGCATCAGCGGCTGGAGGAACAGCTGGCGATTGTCGAAATTGGCGTAGTCGAGCAACTGAGTGGAGCCATGTTCATCGACCCCGACCAGGGTCATGACCATGACGTAATCATCCTGGCCGGCGGGCGGCAGCGCCAGGGTTGCGTTTGTTTCGTCACCGCAGCCCTGCGCATCCTGGTAGACGGGACGTTCGGCGATCTTGATACCATCCAGAATGTCACCGTTGAAAGGCGACTGGCAGGCCCAGAGCTGAAGCAGGCAGTTCTGAAAACCGTAAACCTGCGGGTTGATGATGTCCACGTTGGCGCCAAGCACGGCCTGGTCGCCTTCGATGCGGTAGTAAAGGTCGCCGTTAAAGCGGGCGTACGGCTGTTGGTTCTGTTCGATTGAGTGGGTAAAGCTGGTCATCGAGTCCTTCCTGAGAGAGTTGCGACGGGAGAAGCGCACGGCATTATAAATGTCCAGTTGGCAATTAATATGACAGAAGTTAAGTTTTCTGCCCGGCAATTATGTTTTTCCGACGTTAACCGCATGTTTTGATATTTTTCAGCAATTTTTGCACCAATTGAGTGCAAAACACTTACCACTCAGCCATAGCCCAACTGAGGTCAACTCTCACCGACTTCGAATCGACTGCCGTATCACGTAGAATACGTCCCTCGAATTCGCAAACCGGGCGTCTCCACCCACGCCCGCCCAAGCCCCGGTCCGATATACCCATGAGCATTCTGCCCAGCAACCTCGAACAGCACACCCCCATGATGCAGCAATACCTGCGCCTCAAGGCCCAGCATCCGGACCAGTTGCTGTTTTATCGCATGGGCGATTTTTACGAGCTGTTCTACGACGACGCAAAAAAGGCCGCGGAATTACTCAATATCTCGCTGACCGCGCGCGGCAAATCCGGCGGCAATCCGATTCCGATGGCCGGCATCCCGTACCACTCGGCGGACGGCTACATCGCCAAGATCGTCCGCGCCGGCGAATCGGTGGCGATTTGCGAGCAGATCGGCGACCCGGCCACCAGCAAGGGGCCGGTCGAGCGCAAGGTCATGCGCATCGTTACGCCGGGCACCCTGACCGACGAGTCGCTGCTCGACGAGCATCGCGACAATCTGCTGGTCGCCCTGGACCGGCACGAAGAGGCGATCGGTATTGCCATTCTCGATCTCAGCGCAGGCCGATTCAGCCTGATGCAGGTCGACGGTGGGGAAGGACTGCGCGCTGAACTGGAGCGCCTGAAGCCGGCAGAGATACTCTTCAACGAAGACAGCGACCTCATTGCACTGCTGGAAGGCCGCAAGGGACAGCGTCCTCAGGCCCCCTGGCACTTCGAATTCGACACGGCGCAGCGCCTGCTGTGCCAGCAGTTCAACACCCACGACCTGTCCGGCTTCGGTTGCGATCACCTGCCGGTGGCGCTGGCCGCAGCCGGATGCCTGCTGCAGTATGCCCGCGATACCCAGCGCAGCGCCCTGCCCCATATACGCCGCATCCAGGTAGAGCAGCAGAATGACAGCGTGCTGCTCGACGCCGCCACCCGGCGCAACCTCGAAATCGACCAGAACCTGGCCGGCGGACGCGAGAACACCCTGGCGGCAGTGCTCGACAAGGCCCGCACCGCGATGGGCAGCCGGCTGCTGCGCCGCTGGCTCAACCGGCCGCTGCGCTGCCGCAACACCCTGCTTGCCCGCCAGCAGTCGATTCACTGGCTGCAGCTGGACTACCGCTTCGAGGATATCGCGCCACAGCTGAAGCAGATCGGCGATATCGAGCGCATCCTGTCCCGGGTCGCGCTGCGTTCGGCACGGCCGCGGGATCTCGAGCGACTCAAGAATGCGCTCAACGTGCTGCCGGAGCTGCAGCAACTGATTCGCGACAGCGACTGTCCCCATGTGGCGGAACTGGCGACCCAGATCGCCGAATTTCCGCAACTGGCCGACCTGCTCGCCCGCGCGGTGATCGACAACCCGCCGGTGGTGATCCGCGACGGTGGCGTCATCGCCGAAGGCTTCGACAGCGAACTGGACGAGCTGCGTTCGATCAGTGAGAACGCCGGCGACTACCTGGTACAGATCGAAACCCGGGAGCGCGAAGAGACAGGCATCTCGACGCTCAAGGTCGGCTACAATCGCGTCCACGGTTACTACATCGAGGTATCGAAAGCCCAGGCCAAGGACGTCCCCGCGGACTACATCCGGCGCCAGACGCTGAAGAATGCCGAGCGCTTCATTACGCCGGAACTGAAAGAGTTCGAGGACAAGGCGCTGAGCGCCAAGAGCCGGGCCCTGGCGCGCGAAAAGGCCTTGTACGAGGAACTGGTCGAAACCCTGGCCGAACAGCTGGCGCCGCTGCAGGACAGCGCCGCAGCGATCGCCGAACTCGACGTTCTGAACAATCTCGCCGAACGCGCGCTAAGCCTCAACTTCACCGCACCGGCGCTGACCGAAGAGCCGGGTCTGCATATCGTCGGCGGCCGTCACCCTGTGGTCGAGGCGGTGATGGACGAGCCCTTCGTTGCCAACGACCTTGAGCTCGATCCCGAACGGCGCATGCTGATCATCACCGGCCCCAACATGGGTGGTAAGTCCACCTATATGCGCCAGGCCGCGCTGATCACGCTGCTGGCCCATATCGGCAGCTACGTGCCCGCAAGCGAGGCCCGTATCGGCATTGTCGACCGCATTTTCACCCGCATGGGTTCGTCCGACGACCTCGCCGGCGGCCGCTCCACTTTCATGGTCGAGATGACCGAAACCGCCAACATCCTGCATAACGCCAGTCACCAGAGTCTGGTGCTGATGGACGAGGTGGGCCGCGGCACCAGTACCTTCGACGGCCTGTCGCTGGCCTGGTCCTGCGCCCGTCACCTGGCTGACGAGGTTGGCGCCCTGACGCTGTTCGCAACCCACTACTTCGAACTCACCAGCCTGCCGGATCAGTCGCCGGGCGTATTCAACGTGCATCTGACCGCGGTCGAACACAACGACCATATCGTTTTCATGCACGAGGTGCGCGAGGGGCCGGCGAGCCAGAGCTATGGCCTGCAGGTCGCCCAGCTGGCCGGTATTCCGAAAAGCGTTATCCAGCAGGCGCGGACCAAACTCGTCGGACTCGAGCGTGAATCCAGCCAGTTGCTGCAGCACCAGCCGGCGCCGGTACAGAGCGATCTCTTCGCCCTGCCGGCGGAACCTGACCCGGCGCTGGTGCGCCTCGACGAGATCGACCCGGACGCACTGACGCCCCGCCAGGCGATGGAGCTGTTGTACGAGCTGAAGCAGCTCAGCAAGGCGTAGGGTGCACTGAACGCAGCGAACTGCACCGAAATTGTCGGCACGTTTCGCTGCGCTCAAGGCGCCCTACACGGATGTGCGAGCTGAAAGGACTCAAGATGCCGCTTTCCTGCCCAATGCCATCCTCATTCGCCGCGGGACGCGGCTCGTACGTCTATACTGCAGCCAGAGTCCACCAGCCAAGGGAGGCGCACCATGACATACGTCGTTACCGAGAACTGTATTCGGTGCAAATACACGGACTGTGTCGAGGTCTGCCCGGTCGACTGCTTCTACGAGGGAGCCAACTTTCTGGTAATCCACCCGGACGAGTGTATCGACTGCGGTCTCTGCGAGCCCGAGTGCCCTGCCGACGCCATATTGCATGAAGACGACCTGAGCGACGCACAGCAACCCTACCTCGAACTGAACACGGAACTGGCCGAGATCTGGCCCAACATCACCGAGCGCAAGCCGCCGCTCGACGATGCCGAGGAGTGGAACGGCAAAGCGGACAAGTTGAAGTACCTGGAGCGGTGAACTGCAAGGCGTAAGGTACCGACCGGATCCACGACGGAGGATGGAAGAAGCGATACAGGGGCGCCGTATTCAACGTTTATTGCACGTACGTAACCCGTCAAATCGATCGCATTGCAGATCGGTAGGTTTCGCTTGGCAAAAGAGGGATTGGGGCCGCTCGCTGCATCGCTCGAGCCAACCGACGTTCAGCGAGATACAACGTAGGAGCGCCGCCCCGGTTCAATGGGTGCCCACACCGCTTCGCCCCGGGGCGGGGCTCCTACTTCAGCAAGTCTTCGCCGGTGAGGCCATTCTTCTCGACGATCTCGCGCAGCTTGCGCAGCGCCTCGACCTGAATCTGTCGTACCCGTTCGCGGGTCAGGCCGATTTCGCTGCCCACCTCCTCCAGTGTGCTCATTTCATAGCCGCGCAGGCCGAATCGGCGCGACAGCACCTCGGCATGCTTGTCCGGCAGCGCATTGAGCCACTTTTCGAGGTTGCCGCTGATATTGGTGCTTTGCAGCAGCGAGGCAGGATCCGAGGTTTCCTGATCCGGAATGGTGTCGAGCAGTGACTTGTCGTAGTCCTTGCCAACCGGGATATCAACGGAGCTGATGCGCTCATTCAACCCCAGCATCCGTTCGACGGTCTCGACCGGCTTGTCGACCTTGGCGGCGATTTCCTCGGCCGACGGCTCGTGGTCGAGCTTCTGGGCCAGTTCACGGGCCACGCGCAGGTAGACGTTCAGTTCCTTGACCACATGAATCGGCAGGCGAATGGTACGCGTCTGGTTCATGATCGCGCGTTCGATGGTCTGGCGAATCCACCAGGTGGCGTAGGTGGAGAAACGGAAACCGCGCTCGGGATCGAACTTCTCGACGGCGCGAATCAGGCCGAGGTTGCCCTCTTCGATCAGGTCAAGCAGCGACAGGCCGCGATTCAGGTAACGACGGGCGATTTTGACCACCAGTCGCAGGTTGCTTTCGATCATGCGCTTGCGCGATGCCTCGCAACCTTTGAGTGCCAGACGGGAATAATAGACCTCTTCCTCAGCCGTCAGCAGCGGCGAGAAACCGATCTCGTTCAGATAAAGTTGCGTCGCATCCAGCGACTTGGCATTCATCAGATCCTTGTGAGCCAGGCTCCCGCGCCCGCGTCCACTGTTCAGGAACTCCGGTTCCCCGTCTTCGTCGTCATTACTCGACGCGTTCAGGTCGGCGCTGTCGCTGTCGCTGTCGCTGTCGCTGTCGGCAGCGTCACCCGAATCATCGTCGTTGAAATCACTTTCGTAGACGTCTTCTGAAACCTCATAATCCTTGCTGTCAACGTTTTCCATACTCCCAACCCCACTGCCTTAAGGCACTGATTGTTATTTTTTTTTAGCGCTTTGGTAAGTATTGCAACGGATCCACCGGCTGCCCGTCTCGTCGTATCTCGAAATGGAGCATCTCCCTGGCCGCACCGCTGCTGCCAATTTCGGCGATTTTTTCGCCGCTTTTAACCATATCATTTTCCTTTACGAATACGCGACTGTTATGCGCGTACGCGCTGAGGAACTCTTGATTATGGTTAATTATCACCAGATTTCCATACCCACGCAGCCCATCGCCGGCGTAGACCACACGGCCAGGGCCCGCCGCCAGCACCGGATCGCCGGCCTTGCCGGATATATCGATCCCCCTGGCGCCACTGCCCGAGAAACTGCTCAACAGTGCGCCTTTTGCCGGCCAGCGCCACTCAAGCTTTTGCGCAGGGGCTACAGTCTTTGATGCCTCGTCGGGTGTGCGGGTTCCGGCGGTCTTGGCCGATGCGGCTGTCGTGGCAGGCTTGGTCACGACAGAGCTGCGTTCTGCCGGCGCCTTACGAGCGACAGTAGCCGACGGCGATGATGATTTGGTGACAGACTTGGACGCAGGCTTGAGCCGCAGCGTTTGCCCGGGGTAGATGAGATAGCGGGAGTCGATGCGATTGAGGCGCGCCAGGTCCCGGTAGTCGAGGTTGTAGCGCCAGGCAATCGAATAGAGGGTATCACCGGACCTGACGGTATAGGTACCGGATTCAGGCAGCGGCCGACTGTTGATCGAACGCTCGGATACCGGAGCATAGCCGCCACTGCAGGCGCTGAGCCCCAGCGCGGCCAGCAGAAGCAGCCCCGCTCGTATCACGCTCGTCCCGCGCGGCCAAAACGATCCAGGACCAGTACCATCAAGACCCCCAGCAGCATCAGGCCGACCGCCGCCGCCAGATACGGGTCCTGTCCGGTCAGCACCTGATAGCTGCCCGGCAGCACGTTTTCCTGTGCCAGCGGGATCTCGCTACCCTGTTTGCTGATGGCATAGGCGGTGGTGTATTTCCAGGGCCAGACCTTGTTCAGCGAACCGAGCAGTACGCCGCCAAGCAGCGCCAGCGTGGTAGTGCGATGGTGACTGAAGGCCCAGTCAAGTACCCGTGAGAATGCCAGTAGCCCGATCGCGGCGCCGGTAGCGAAGATTCCGAGCACGCCGAACTGAAACTGCTGAATCGCCAGCATCACCGGCGCATACATGCCCAGCAGCAACAGGATGAAACTGCCGGAGATGCCCGGAAGGATCATCGCGCAGATGGCGACCATGCCGGAGAAGAAGAACGTTATCGGCGACGCATCCAGCGGCGTCGGCGCCAGACGGGTAACCGCGTAGGCGAGCACCGCACCAGTGGCGAAGGACACCAGCACGTGGCTGCGCCAGGCATGAATCGAGCGGCACAGACTCCAGGTCGAAGCGATGATCAGGCCGAAAAAGAACGCCCACAGCAGCTCCGGATACGCATCGAGCATATACAGTACCAGGCGCGACAGGCTCAGCAGGCTCAGCAGGATGCCACTGACGAGCACCAACAGAAAGGTACCATTGACGTGTTGCCAGGCGGCAACCGGTCCGCGCCTCCAGAGCAGGCGCAAGGCCTCGAGATCGAACTGCCGCAACGAGTGGATCAACTCTTCGTAAATGCCGGTGATAAAGGCAATGGTGCCGCCGGATACGCCGGGAACCGCATCGGCGGCCCCCATCAGCATACCCCGGGCGGCCAGCAACAGGTATTGCAACCCATTACGTGACTGCTTCATGGTACTTCCTTGGTCAATGCCGTCCCATCCCCGGGACGGCGGCACTCTTCAGATCAGAAATACGGCCTCCGGTTCCCGGGCGCCTCAGCGAATGGTACCGCCGACCAGCGGCACGAACTTCACGGTCTGTAACACCTCGGTATCGAACTGCTCCTCGCTGCGACGACGGATACGCTTAAGTTCCTGTCCGTGGCTGCCGCCCACCGGAATAATCAGTCGTCCTCCGATCGCCAGCTGCTGCAGCAAGTCCTCGGGGACCGCCTCGGGCGCGGCGGCCACCAGTATACCGTCGAACGGCGCCTGAGCCGGCCAGCCCAAGAATCCGTCACTGTGGCGCATCTGCACATTATGCAGTTTGAGCAGATTCATGCGCTTGCGCGCCTTTTCCTGCAATGGCCTGATCCGTTCGAGGCTGTAAACGTGGCCGGTCAACGCCGCCAGGATGGCAGTCTGGAAGCCCGACCCAGTACCCACTTCGAGCACCCGCTCGCAGGGCCCGTCCTCGAGCAGCAGTTCGGTCATGCGGGCCACGATGAACGGCTGCGAGATGGTCTGGTTGAAGCCGATCGGCAGTGCCGTGTCCTCGTAGGCCCGGTGTGACAGCGCCTCGTCAATGAATATATGGCGCGGCGTATCACGCAGGGCATCCAGCACGGCTTCGTTGCCGATACCCTGTTCCCGCAACCGGGTGATCAGGCGCTCACGGGTACGCCTGGAAGTCATGCCGATGCCCTGCAGATTGACGTCGCTCACTGCAGATCCTCTAGCCAGCCGGCCAGATTGTCCATGCCCGAATACTGCGTCATGTCGATCTGGATCGGCGTGATGGAGACGTAATTCTGTTCGATGGCGTAAAAATCGGTGCCCGGATCGCGATCGGCCACCTTGCCGGCACCGGCAACCCAGTATCGGGTGCAACCGCGTGGATCGACCGCAGCTACCGGGCCGCTGGCCATTTCACGATGCCCCAGACGGGTCACATGAATACCCTGTACCTCATCCATGGGCACGTCAGGCACGTTGACGTTGAGCACGGTTCGAGGCGCCAGGTTGATGTTTTCGATATCTCTCACCAGCATCGCCGCTACCTGGGCCGCGGTTCGGAAATGTTCCGGATGATAGCTGGCGAGCGAGACCGCAATCGGCGGCAACGACATCGAGCGCCCCTCCATCGCCGCGGCGACGGTCCCGGAGTAGAGAACGTCGTCGCCAAGGTTGGCGCCGGCATTGATCCCCGATACCACCAGATCCGGCACCATGCCGAAGATGCCCGACACCCCCATATGGACGCAGTCGGTCGGCGTACCGTTGAGGCTGATGAACCCGTTGTGGTGGGTATGCGCTTCCAGCGGCCGATCCAGCGTCAGGGAGTTGCTGGCACCGCTGCGGTTGCGGTCCGGCGCGATGACCTGGATTTCGGCGACCTCGGCAAGCGCCTCCGCCAGCGCCGCGAGCCCCGGCGCATAGACGCCATCGTCATTGGATATCAGTACTTTAATCATCGGTGCTCAGGCCCCCTGCGGAGCGGGATACAGATAGATGACACAACTCCCTTAACACACTGGTGGCAAAGGCACCGGCAGGAAGCTCGAATTCGATCAAGCATTGTCGATCAGATTCGCGTTCCATCGCAAGCCCCTGCGGCCGCAACCGCAACGCCCGGCGTTCGGAGCGCAATCCCAGTTTTTCCAGATCGTCCAACACCGCCTGCCAGGGCGAAAGCGTCGCCCGCTCCCAGGCTTCGGCCTCTGCGCTGAGCAACTTGCCTGGCGCACCCGGAAGCGGGCCTGTCAGATCCAGGTCGCCCGCCGCCAGACGTGTCTGCAGTTCATCCAGTTCCGCGTCGGCGCTAAAACAGCTGTTGCTGCCATCCAGCATCAGCACATCACCGGGCAAGATACGATTCCAGAGTCCCTGTTCGATGCGTTCCGACAGCAGGCGATTGAACAGCCATGACCGCACCGCCGACAGGTAGAGGCCTTTCTTGTGACGTTGCCGTTCCTTCAATTCACCGCGGATCAGCGCCAGCCCCTTGTCGAGATTGCCAAAGTCGAAACCGAAACGCTGCTCGCCGAAATAGTTCGGCACACCCTTCGCCAATAGCGCGAAACGCGCTTCCAGGGCGTCCATATCGCTGACATCACGCAGCCGCAACCGGAAACGGTTGCCACGCAGCACGCCCAGGCGCAACTTGCGCGGGTGGCGAACGGCCTTCAGCACCTGAATGCTGTCGCCGCCGAACAGCTGCCAGTTGAGGTTGCGATGCACGCCGAGACGCACGCTGAACCACTGTTCCGTTACCGCATGGCGGTCCTTCTTGCCGGCATAGCCGACCTCGCGCGGCGATACCTGGCAGAAACCGGCCAGCTGCCGCGCCACCCAATCGGTGTTTTCGCCATCCTTGCGGATATAGAGAAAGACATGTTCACCCTCGCCTTCGGGCTCGAAACCGAGCTGTTCGACGACCTGAAAGTCGGCGTTCTCGTGACGGAAGACTGCAGAGATATCGGGTTCGCCGTTGAGCCAGACGAAGTGGCGGGAAAACTCAAGAGTTTCGGATGTCATTGCCGGGGTTCGATTAGCTGGATAAAGGTTTCGTCCTTGCGGATCATGCCCATCTCGCTGCGCGCGCGCTCCTCGAGCGCGGCCAGGCCCTTCTTCAGGTCCTGCACCTCGGCTTCGAGCCGCCGATTGCGCTCCAGCAGTTTCTCGTTGGCCTGCTGTTGCTCGCTGATGGCACTCTTCAGCGCGACGATCTCTCGCACATTGGCTTCACCAAACCAGAGGCGGTACTGCAGCCCGATCAGCGCCAGCACCAGCAGAACCAGGATCCAACGATACAAGGGGGTCTCCAGCCAGGATTAATAGAATTACGGGAGCGTCCAAGGATACCGCCGGCGGGACTTCAGGGATAGGGTATGGCGGCCCAACATAGTGCGGAAAAGCGCACGCCCCGGGTCATCCGCATTGGAAACCATGCGGCCGTCTGACATCTAGCTGCGATAAACGCTTTTGATTCCACGGATTTCCGTTCCAGTCCGCATTGTACAGGCGCGCCGCCGCCAGCACTTTTTTGACAGCGGATCAGCTGCTGCCACTGCATTGAAAAAGGCTCCAACAAAAAAAGGCCAAGCCTTTCGGCTCAGCCTTTTTTGTCTGCAGCGTCGAGGTTTACGCCTGACCCTTGATCTCTTTCAGGCCGTTGTACGCGGCCTTGTCGCCCAGCTCCTGCTCGATGCGCAGCAGGCGGTTGTACTTGGCGACGCGGTCAGAGCGGCACAGGGAACCGGTCTTGATCTGGCCGGCCGCGGTACCGACCGCCAGGTCAGCGATGGTGGTGTCTTCGGTCTCACCGGAACGGTGGGAGATGACGGCGGTGTAGCCGGCATCCTTGGCCATCTTGATCGCGTCCAGGGTCTCGGACAGCGAGCCGATCTGGTTGAACTTGATCAGGATGGAGTTGCCGATGCTCTTCTCGATACCTTCCTTGAGGATCTTGGTATTGGTCACGAACAGGTCGTCACCGACCAACTGAACCTTGTCACCGATCTTGCCGGTCAGGTAAGCCCAGCCAGCCCAGTCGGACTCGTCCAGACCGTCCTCGATGGACACGATCGGGTAGGTTTCGGTCAGCTGAGCCAGGAAGTCGCTGAAACCTTCGGCGTCGAAGACCTTGCCTTCGCCGGACAGGTCGTACTTGCCGTCCTTGTAGAATTCGGATGCCGCGCAGTCCAGCGCCAGGGTGACATCCGTGCCCAGCGCATAGCCGGCTTTCTCGACCGCTTCGCGGATGACGACCAGGGCTTCCTCGTTGGAACCCAGGTTCGGGGCGAAACCACCTTCGTCACCGACCGCGGTGTTGAGACCCTTGGCCTGCAGAACGGATTTCAGTGCGTGGAAGATTTCGGCGCCGCAACGCAGCGCTTCGGCGAAGGTCGGCGCGCCCACCGGCTGCACCATGAACTCCTGGATGTCGACGTTGTTGTCCGCGTGCTCGCCACCGTTGAGGATGTTCATCATCGGTACCGGCATCGAGAACTGGCCAGCGGTACCGTTCAGTTCGGCGATGTGTGCGTACAGCGGGATGCCCTTCTCGGTCGCTGCCGCTTTGGCGGCCGCCAGCGACACGGCCAGAATGGCGTTGGCGCCGAAGTTGGACTTGTTCTCGGTTCCATCCAGCTCCAGCATTTTGTTATCCAGTGCGCGCTGATCGGCAGCGTCCATACCGATCAGGGCTTCACGGATCGGACCGTTGACGGCAGCAACCGCCTTCAGCACGCCTTTGCCCAGGTAACGGGACTTGTCACCATCACGCAGTTCGAGAGCTTCGCGGGAGCCGGTGGAGGCGCCGGACGGAGCGCATGCGCTACCGACAACGCCGGAAGCCAGAATGACGTCGGCTTCGACCGTCGGGTTGCCACGCGAATCCAGAACCTCACGCGCCTTGATATCTGCAATCTGTGCCATGCGGATAAAACTCCAATTTTTTTTAGATCAAAAGGGTCTACACCCGGCGCCGGGCGCCGGGTGACAAAGCTCTCCTCGGGATCAGCCCTGTTTATCCAGGGCCGCTTTTATAAATCCGGTAAACAGACCGTGACCGTCACGCGGGGTCGACGTGAACTCCGGGTGGAACTGGCAGGCGACGAACCAGGGATGATCCGGCACTTCTACCACTTCGACCAGTTCGCCGTCGGCCGAACGGCCGGCGATGCGCAGGCCGGCCTCCTGCAGACGATCAACATAGTTGTTGTTCACTTCATAACGATGACGGTGACGCTCAACGATGCTGGTAGAGCCGTAGCACGCAGCAACGGTGGAGCCCTCAGCAAGCTGACATCCCTGGGCGCCGAGACGCATGGTACCGCCCAGGTCGGTGCTTTCGTCGCGCACCTCGACCTCACCTTCGGCGGTCGTCCACTCGGTGATCAGACCGACAACCGGGTGCGGGCTGCGGCTGTCGAATTCGGTGGAGTTGGCGCCCTCGAGGCCGGCCACGTTGCGGGCGAACTCGATGACCGCGACCTGCATGCCGAGGCAGATGCCGAGGTAGGGCACCTTGTTCTCGCGCGCATACTGAACGGCCTTGATCTTACCTTCGACACCGCGCTCGCCGAAGCCGCCCGGGACCAGGATACCGCTGACGCCGTCGAGCACGCCGACCCCTTCGGTCTCGACGGTCTCGGAGTCGATGTAGCGGATCTTGACCTTCCTGCGCAGTTTGATGCCGGCATGGGAAATCGACTCGATCAGCGACTTGTAGGCATCGAGCAGTTCCATGTACTTGCCGACCATCGCGATGGTGACTTCACCTTCCGGATGCAGGTGGGCGTCGGCGACCTGATCCCATTCGGTCAGGTCCGCCGGCGGGCAGTCGAGGTGGAAGCGCTCGACGACGATATCGTCGAGGTCCTGCTCCTCGAGCATGCGCGGAATGTTGTAAATGGTATCGGCGTCCGGAAGCGAGATGACCGCGCGTTCCTCGACGTTGGTGAACATCGACAGCTTGCGGCGCGACGACGCCGGCAGCGGCTGTTCGGAGCGGCACACCAGGATGTCCGGCTGGATACCGATGGAACGCAACTCCTTGACCGAGTGCTGCGACGGCTTGGTCTTGGTCTCGCCGGCGGTGGCGATGTAGGGGACCAGCGTCAGGTGCATGAACAGCGCACGGGAGAAGCCGAGCTCAGCCTTGAGCTGACGCACCGCCTCGAGGAACGGCAGCGACTCGATGTCACCGACGGTACCGCCGATTTCCACCAGCGCGACGTCTGCATCACCGGCGCCCTCGATTACGCGACGTTTGATCTCGTCGGTAATGTGCGGAATGACCTGCACGGTGCCGCCCAGATAGTCGCCGCGACGCTCCTTGCGCAGCACGTGCTGGTAGACACGACCGGTGGTGAAGTTGTTACGGCGGCTCATCGTGGTGCGAATGAAGCGCTCGTAGTGCCCCAGGTCGAGGTCGGTTTCGGCGCCATCTTCGGTCACGAAGACTTCACCATGCTGGAAGGGGCTCATGGTGCCGGGATCCACGTTGATATACGGGTCCAGCTTCAGCATGGTGACTTTCAGGCCGCGGGCCTCAAGAATTGCAGCCAAAGAAGCGGAGGCGATGCCTTTGCCCAAAGAGGACACAACACCGCCGGTGACGAAGATGTAACGCGTCATGCAGAACCTGTAGGTCGTAGGTTGAAATGGAGCGGGAAATTTCGAACTCGAGATGGGGCTACAGGATAGCAAAACAGCCCGTCTCAAACAATCAGGTCGTAACCGGGCCTCCCGGCTCCCAGTCGACGATGAAGCCTTCAGCGTCCGGCTTCGTCTGCCAGCCCTCGCAGATGAACAGTCCTGGCAGCGCGACAATCGCGTCGCCATGAACCAGCAACGGCCAGCTGTCACGCTGCCAGGGCGGCACCCCGCACTCCTGAAACAGCTTCTTCAGCGGATGGGAGCCGCCGCGCCCGACGGGTCGGCAACGTTCTCCATCACGCCGGTAACGTAACGACAAGCCGTCGAGCGATCGTAGGGCGACCTCTCCGGCCGCCGCATGCCGCAGCACCAGCCGTCCCTGTGGAAAACACAGAGTCCCCGGCTCGATCTTCGTGGCGGCCAGCTCTGCCTCGGGCATGCTATCAAGCGCCGGCACCAGGTGGAGAGCGTCGCGATAACGACGCAAGACCCTGTCGCCGAGCGGGAGTTGCGGCTGCCGGTCCGATGCGGCACCGAGGAATTCGTCCTCGATCGTCGTCAACTGGCGGGTATTCAGCGCCACGCCACAGGTCGATTCGCACCAGTAGCGCAGCAGGTTGCGCCGCCGTGCGGGGCCCAACGCGCGCAGCGACGTTTGCGAAAGGCGCTCCCGGCCACCACAACTGGCAAGATCCTCCTGCGCCCTCTCCAGCAGCAGCTCGTCCGCCTCGTCGAGCAGCAAGGCACTGTGCCCCATCCGGTGTACAGCGTCCGGCCAGCGCTTCGCCAGCGCAGGCATCACCCGCTGGCGCAGATAGTTGCGATCGTAATGCGTGGCGGCATTGGACGGATCCTCAATCCAGTCGAGACCCCGCCCCCGGGCCCAGGCCTCGAGCTCGGCACGGGTGCGCTCGAGCAGTGGCCGCAGCAGCATGCCGGCACCGAGCGGCCGTTGTCGCGGCATACCCCGGAGTCCGCGCACCCCAGCCCCGCGCAGCAGGCGCAGCAGCAGTGTTTCCGCCTGGTCGTCGGCATGGTGCCCCAACAGCAGGCAGTCGTCCGGCTGCAGTTCGCATTCGAAGGCGGCATAGCGGGCGTCGCGTGCATCGGCCTCGGAAGCCGAACGCGGTCGCACATCGAGGACGCGAATCGCGAGGCCGAGACGGATGGCAGTCTGGCGACAGTGTTGCGCCCAGTCGTCTGCACCGGGCTGCAAATGATGATTGACGTGCAACAACAGCACGCGACCGGGATCCAGGCTGGAGGCGGCCAGTTCAACCAGTACGCGCGAGTCGAGCCCGCCGCTGTAACCGATCAGCCAGCGGCGGACGGGGGGCTGGGCCTCGAGCTGCCGCCGAAACGGGGACAGCAGCGAAACGGGACCCATCAGGCGCGTGTCAGCCCTGGCTCACGCCATAGGCCATCAGGCGATCGTAGCGGCGCTCCAGCAGCTCCTCGACGGACAGCGCCTGCAGTTTGTCGAGGGCGCTGACCAGCTCCAGCTTGAGGTTGGCAGCCATCAGCGCCGGATCGCGATGGGCGCCGCCCAGCGGCTCGCTGACCACCTTGTCCACCAGCCCCAGCTCGTGCAAACGGTCGGAAGTGATGCCCATCGCCTTGGCAGCGTCCGCCGCACGTTCGGCACTTTTCCACAGGATCGAGGCGCA
>JABXIM010000014.1 GCA_013373085.1 Oceanospirillaceae bacterium
GCGGGAATAGCTCAGTTGGTAGAGCACGACCTTGCCAAGGTCGGGGTCGCGAGTTCGAGTCTCGTTTCCCGCTCCAATCTTGATAGATTGAGCCTCATCGTAAGACGCTATCCGAGGCTGGATGGCAGAGTGGTCATGCAGCGGACTGCAACTCCGTGTACGCCGGTTCGATTCCGACTCCAGCCTCCATTTCTTTTCGCCCGGGTGGTGAAATTGGTAGACACAGGAGACTTAAAATCTCCCGCCTTCACGGGCGTACCGGTTCGATTCCGGTCCCGGGCACCAATAACCACGCGGCACCCATAGTAAGCTCCCTGTTTCGAATAACGCACTTCCTGAAATTTTCTGAAATAACTTCCAGAATATACCGTGTTTTAACGGCACGCCATTCGATGCCATGCATCTCGTCCCGCTTCCTGAAGTAAATCGCGACAATCCGTACCGACTTGTGGCGAATCGCTAATTGTCGCCGGTGTGATCCGGGATCGTTTTCGAATCGAGGTTATCCGCACCGGTTTCCGATTCGTTGCCTGAAAAGAAGATGCGACGGTAGCCGCCCGCGATCAACGCGGCAATATCGATCAGCAGGCTGGGCAGGGGCGTAAGGACCGGGTAGGCGAGGTAGGTGCTGCGCCATTGGGGATGAAACTTCTCCTTGTAGCTGCGCAGGCCCTTGTAATTGTAAAAGCGATTGCCGTAATCGAATGCCAGGCGCGCAACCTTTTCGCCGCGACGGGCATAGCGGCTTGCGCCGACTCCACCGAGTGGAGCCATGCCCAGATTGAAATACCGGTAGCCCTGCTGCTGCGCATACTGAATCAACTGCACGAAGAGAAAATCCATTGTTGCCGGTGGCGCGTCCGGTGCGTGGCGCATCAGATCGATGCTAAGTTCCTGTTGTGTACCGTAACCCGGCATCAGGTTCGCAAACGCGACGATACGGCCATCGATCCGAATGACCGCGATGGGGCTGAGTCGCAGATAGGCTTCGTCGTACCGGCCCAGGGAGAAGCCCTTTTCGGCAGCGTCCAGCGACGCCAGCCAGGCATCGGACACGGCTCGAAGCTGCGGCCAGAGTTCGGCCGAAAGTGGCTGTTCCAGAAGTTCGAACTGCGCGCCTGCGCGCCGGGCGCGGTTGACGCTGTAACGCAGCGATTCGCCCGCCTTGCCGGACGTCGTGAAGGCTGCAAGGTCAACGATTGCGGTTTCCCCGAGTTTGAACAGCGCGAAGCCGGTATCGTGATACCGGTGAACATTGGTCTGGCCGATCTCGTAGAAACAGGGCGTCAGGTCGTGCTGGTCGGCAAACTCGCGAAACGCCAGGATGGCAGCATTGAAGGACAGGGGATCACCGCAGGGATCGCCGAGAGCGATCAGGCGGTTGCGGATCTGGCCGTACTGCACAAACGCGCGCCGGTCCGGCGACCACAGCAGGGACTTGTCGCCGAGGAACAGCAGATGGGCGAATTCACTGCCGCCGATTCGACGCAGCAGTCGCTCGGCTTCGCTCAGTGCCTGCGGATCGGGCCGCAGCGGTATGGTTTTGGGGCGGCGAAAGAACGACCAGGCGATGAAGACAGTGGCAATGGTGGCGGCGATCAGCAGTCCGCGTGCAAATCTTGGGGCTTCGAGTGTCGGCGCAAAGTGGAACAGGTGTTGCCAGGTCCAGGGAATATCGCCATGGACCCAGTCTCCGAGCCAGGCGTAGGCGAGCACCGAGATCAACAGCCCGGTGAACCACAACAGGCTGCGAGGACTGAGCAGAGGATAGCTTTCCCGGTAGAAATGGCTGTGTTGCTGGCGCAGCAACAGTGCGACAACCAGCAGACTGGTTGCCTCCTCGTAGTCGATTCCCTTGAAAAAGCTGAACAGTGCGCCGCCGATCAACAACCCTAGCGTCAGGTGGTAGGCGCTACGAACCTGGTGGGCGATACCGCGTGATAGTGCGATCAGCAATACGCCGGTGGCGACTGAGAGAATATGCGACAGTTCGATCGCAGCCAGCGGAACATAATGGTGCAGGAGTGTCAGGCGGTCCCGCAGCGCTGGAAATGCAGCGGAAACCAGCAGTAGCGCCCCAGCGGCGAACGTCAGGTAACCGAGCGCCCTAACTCCGATCGAGGCGACAAGTTCCAGCGGTAGGCGCAGCAGAGCGGCAGCCGGGATGCGGCGCCAGCGTTGCGCCAGCCTCGAGTGCTGCCACTGCTGCGGGAGTGTCAGGGTATTGGCTCCCAGGTAAACGGCGATCAGCCATGGCACCAGGTAGTAGCACAGACGGTAGAGCAGTATCCCCGATATCAGTGCTTCCGGTGCCGGTGCCGGTGCCAACGACGAGAGCGTTACCACCAGAGCCGCGTCGAAGACACCCAGGCTGCCGGGAACCAGGCTCAGGACGCCCAGCACCGACGCCAGCACGAAAGCGGCCAAAAACAGCGGCCAGGGAATCGACGCGCCGCTGAATGACAGTGCGATCCAGGCGGTGGTGGCCGCAAGCAGCCAGTCCAATGTCGAGATCGTGACGAGAATTACGATCGACGACGCTGTCTGTCTTGGTAGCCCGCGAAATCCGCGCATGAAGAGGCCGGAATGCAGCACCAGCAGGTAGAGCGGCAGATACGCGGCGAAAACCGCCACGGCCAGCCAGAGCAACCAGGCTGGTACCGGCAATCCTGGTGCCGGCGGAATACCGTAGAGCAGGAGTGGCCACGCCAACAACGACAAGCCGACCGGTACGGTCGCCAGGATCAGAATAGAGAAGGCACTGGCGCGCTTGATATCGATCTTTTCGCGGCTCAGCAGGACCATCCGGATGCCCGAACCGCTCAGCCCGGACAAGCCGACGAGATTGTTAAAGGCATTGGCGATCCAGCCATTGCGGATCAACAGGCGCGGTGCCAGCCGGATTCGGAAGCTGCGGGCTGCCTGCCAGTCGTACAGGCTCATCGTCAGCACACTGATTGCGGCGGTGGCCTGAAGCACCAGCAGGTGGGCGAGATCGAGTTGCTGCAGCGCCAGGCGCACGGCTTGAAAATCCAACCGGCGTAATTCCCGCAATGCCAGAATCGAGACGAAGAGCAGCACCAGAATCGGCACCAGTCGTCTGAGCCAGTCCAGCCGGAACGGCCCGGCGCCAGGATACGGGTCCCGTCGTCGAACATTCAGGCGGCACGTCGCTTTGGTGGATTTTGTGTTCAGGGACCTGTCTCTCGTTCCGTTTAATGATATTCGGCAAAGCGATGGAAATTCAGCTGGGAGGGGGCACGCAAGCTTCGGTGAACAGAGAAGTGCCGTTGACTTCGTGCCACTGCAGAATGCCGTTCCAGATCTCCGGCGCGGTTTCGGCGTACCAGAACAGATCACGATCCTCTTCGTCGATGACCCCTTCATCGACGAGAAAATCGACATCGACCGCCCGGCGCCAGAAACGCTCGCCGACCAGGACGACCGGTACCGGCTTTATCTTGCGGGTCTGGATGAGCGTCAGGGTTTCGAAAAGCTCGTCGAGGGTGCCATAGCCGCCGGGAAAGGCAACCAGGGCCCGGGTTCGCAGCAGGAAGTGCAACTTGCGCAGTGCGAAATAGTGAAACCGGAAGCAGAGTTCCGGCGTGATATACGGATTGGGAAACTGTTCATGGGGCAGATTGATGTTAAGTCCGATCGATTTGGCGCCACAGTCGTAGGCGCCTCGGTTGGCAGCTTCCATGATGCCGGGTCCTCCGCCGGTCATCAGCAGCAGCCTGCAGTCGCCTGGCCCTGAACCGGAGTTGCCGACCAGTTGACCGAGCTCATGAGCGATATCGTAGTAGTGGGACTTGGCCTCGAGGCGTTCGGCGACGGCCAACTGTCGACTGAGTTCGGGATCCTCGGGATTGATATCGAGTTGGGCCAGCAAGCGCTCTACGCGCCGGCGCGCGGTCGCCGGCTCCGGAATCCGGGTGCTGCCAAATGCGACGACGGTATGGCGAACCCCGTGCCGGGAGAGGAACAGTTCGGTTTTTTCATAGTCCAGCTGCAGGCGGAGCCCGCGTGTCTCATCCTGATTGAGGTAGTCGATGTCCTGATCGGCCTGGCGGTAACTGGGGCTGTCGAGGATCGCACGCAGACAGTGTGGCGCGTTCGGATCCTCTTCCGCGGGCTTGGGGCAGTGCCAGGGCAACGGAACCTGCCGCGTGTGAGGGTGTGCAGGACTCGGAGCCCGCAGCGGAGCATGATGCACTTTTTTTCGCTTCATCGACCCCTCCTGTTTCAGCCTCTGACCAGCCGGATCCACCCTCAGAATAGTCGCTGATGACGAAAATATAGCGCTGGCGTAGGTCACAGGTTGTCCGGTCAGGGCTGGTGCAGCCGATAGATGCTCTGGGTTGGGGCTTAACACTCTAGCTGCGGAGATAAAACAGGACCAGGGAAGATCTGATGAAGGTAATTCGTTCGGGCTTTTCTCTTCTGGATATTAAACAAACCAAAAAATCATAGTTTTCCCAAAAAATGGGGGGAGAGGCTCCAGAACGACCACACTATGCTGGATGCGAGATCACCGGAAGCCTGTTTGTTGGTGATCAAGCCAAGGAAAGGAGGACACTGCGATGGCTGTTACGGGTCAGGGGCCCGCTTTATCCTCAAAAAATAGCTGCTCTGCGGATTGGATGAATATGCCGGACCAAAAAGAGTCTGGTCGCTGGAGGAAGCCCAATACTTCGATACCCAAAACGTATATTGCTCTTGCTATATTTTGTTCGTCGCACATTATTAATGTGCAGTTGAGCTTGGAAACAATGTCACAGGAAACATCGGACTACTGGTTTTGGCTCCGCTACATTGAACGGCACGGCATTACCTGACAATTCAGGATACTTCGAATCACGTACCCCTCTTGGTCAATCGTTCAATATCCATGTATCGATGAGAGACTTTCAGGACAGTTTCGGTTCTAACCTCGATGACACTGTCAGCAACCTAGGACCACTTGCCGAAGGAGAAATTCTGGAACTCGATCTGACGGCTTCTTCTTTACGAAACCTTCTGTGTGAAGTCTCGAAAGGAGTGTGTATGTCTCTTGGAATAGTGAATGCTTAAACGGCAGGGATAACACAATAGATAGATGATATAAAGTAAATAATACGTACTATCATTTGTATTTAGATTAATGAGCTTTCTCAACTTGTTCGTATTGAACTTTCGTTGGTGATTTTCAATCAGCTAATCAATAGCTTGCTCTTCAAATGTAGAATTTTTCATGTTATCTATCACTAATATAGTGCGCCGAGAAAAACGGATCATGCCTGTGCATTGCGTATAGAAACGATTCTCACTAATAAACATTTACTAACACATTGAAAAATATGTAGCGATATATGCCTTATTACCGTAATTGCCGAATATATTTCGTGTTTTGCTGAAATTGTGGATGCTTCATTGATCGCTAGTTTTTGGGGCAAAATTACGCTCTTATTACCTCTTATTGCATTATATTCGAATAGACTTTGATCTCGTGATTTAAGCACTGGTGATATCTGTCTGAATTTGGCTACTATTTTGATCAGCGTGTTTGTAAGGGCAAGATCAGAACGTAGTCGATCACGCAAAACCACGGATTCCTCAAGGAGTGGCCGGGTTGCCAAACACATGATTCGCAGTGTATGGAGGATTCACTGTTGGACATGATAAGGCAGACGACCATATCGCCATTAGATCTTCGATCTCCCCAAGAGCCAGGTGCTTGTTTAGGTGCCTACGGCACTGTAACGAGCTAGTTAAGATTTCAACGGTTAGCTGTTACCAGATTCTGGATTTAAAGCTCCATGAAATCAGAGCTTCTCATTTGGCTTGGCTATTTGTTGACGGAAAGAAAATATGACGTCTGGTCCGTACGGCATCGACACGGAGATCACCCATGTCTAACGTTTCATCCGGTGAATACGACGCATTTTTAAATGGCAACCGCATTCACTACAGCATCCGCGGGTCCGGTCCCCCGCTGATTGCCCATTCCGGTGGACCGGGAATGGACGCCAGGCTCTGGGACAATTTGGCAGGAATCGATGCTTTTGCCACCGTCATCATTATCCACCCGCGGGGCTCTGGCCTGTCTGATGCCCCGGCAGATGGCGCCTATGCTCTCGCTGACTACGTGGATGATATCGAAGCCTTGCGCTGTCACCTGAACCTCGAGAAGCCCACATTGCTGGGCTGGTCCCATGGTGCCGCCGTTGCGCAGCAGTATGCCCGTATGCATCCCGGATCGTTGTCCAGGCTCATTCTTCACAGCGCTTTTACCCGCGTGGTCGATGCCTTCACCGATCCGGAGGGGGCTCTCGTGAGTTACAAGGAGCAGCCGTGGTATGAAGAATCGATTGCGGCTCTGAAGCGTTGGTGGTCCGGTGATTGCCAGACTGACGAAGAGATGACCGAAGTGTGTAGGAGAGCTATCAAATTTTACTTCTTCTCACTCGATACCAAAGCGATGCAGTATCTTCAACGAATCAATCACCTGACACTTCGGCTAGCGCCCCTGGCGGCATTCTGGATGAATGAGGCGCCCAATCTAGATATTCGGTCTGGGCTTCAGGATATCCGGGTTCCGTCGCTTGTTTTGGTTGGGCAACATGATTTCATCACCCCCGTTGCGATGTCACGGGAGATCGTCAGAGGTATTCCAGATTGCGAACTGGAGATTTTCGAGGAATCGGGACACTTTGCGCACGTAGAAGAGCCGGAACGGTTTTATCAGGTCATCAAACAGTTTGTTCTTGACGAAAAAAACGAGCAGAGCCGATTCGAAACAAACAGCCAGTTTATAGAAGTTCATGGAAACGGTTGAAGGCGCAGGTTGAGCCTGCGCCTACACCGAAAACTCATCAGTAACCGCGATGTGCGGCTTAGTACCGGTTATGTCGGTATTGCAGGAGCTATAAGACTTTTGCCAGGCGATGGCGCAAGCGCATCCGGGCAGTCAGCGTGCCAGCGATGACGAGCAGCAAGCCGCTGAATTCAAAACGTTGTTCGAACATCATGAGCAGGATTACACCAGTGATAATCAACAGGGTCGGCTTCATCTCATACAGGTTGTCTAGCATAGTGGGCCTCCTTCGTTCTCAAGTCAGGGGCCGCGCGAATGCAACGCTGTCGCTGGAGTGCCAGGCTGCCGCACGACCCCTTGTCGCTAACGGTAACCGGCATCAACGGTCCATTCGCCCCCCATTTGGGGGGAAGAAAGAGCATTTAGGACTTTTTCCTATGCAGTCATCAGATTGAACTTCGTTATCTGATTAGTCGACGGTGGGCGGAGACGGGTATCCGCTCTGTGCCAGTGAAAGCAAGATGCGCGGTGCTTTGAAGTAGGGCGTCAATAGACGTTTGAGCTGCATCGAGAGACTGTTCTGAGGAGAGCAGTGATGTTAAGCGACAAGCAGCTGTTGGCGTTAGCCGATGAGATCTATGAAGTGGCCTTAGATCCTTCCTATTGGGAAGAGCTTCTAACTTCGTTAACCAGTATCTTTCGCAGCGACTTTGTGGGTGTGATAACCCAAGATCATGGTTCCGGTTTCTGTACCTGGTTTCATGGTGTAGGGATGGACGACCACGATATCGTCCGATATGCGACCTATTATGGAACAATTAGCCCGACTTTTTTTCAGCTACAAGTAACCGGAGTCGGTGACGTCATAACGGATGAAATGCACCTCAATCGGCGAATCTATACGAATAGCGAGTTTTACAACGATTTTCTTAAGCCGTTGAAGCTTGAACGGAGCGCAGCGCTCATCATGGAGCGCAATGCCCATGACCAGACCTATCTTGCGCTGAGGCGTCCCGACAGAAATCACTATACCGACGAAGAACTTCAAGACTTCTCCCGGGTTGCATCCCACCTATACCGCGCGATCAAGCTCCAGCGCCGCACACACTTTCAAGACCGACTTGAAACCGCCATTAACGACGCCCTCGATCACGTCAAATCGGGTTTGGTTCTCCTCGCTCCCGACGGGAGCGCCATCAAATTCAACAAAGAGGCCGAGCGCATCATCGCGGCCCACGATGGGGTCTATGTGCGGGGTAATCGGCTCTACATCGAGCGGAGCTCCTGCCTGGTCGATGCGAGCCGCCTCGTCAACGGTGATTGCTCGACAAATCCCCAACACCCCGAATCGGAAGCGGTTGCTATACAACGGCCGCTTAAACGGCCTTACATACTGTTTGCCTACCCGTTAGGGCGGAATGATGGCAATACGGCGATTCACTCAGGTACCGCCGTCTTCATCACCGACACCGAGCGAAACCACAATCTCACAACCGAGACCATCGGGCAGATATTTGGCCTGACTCCGGCCGAGGCTCGGCTAACAGCTGCGTTAGCAGAGGGCCGGTCGTTGCAGGAGTACAGCGACGCGGCCAATATCGCCATCTCCACCGCTCGCTCGACACTCAAGAGCGTTTTCAAGAAGACGCAAACTTCGCGGCAAACAGAATTGGTGAGGTTGGTGTTCTCGTGCACTGGCTCAACCAACTGAGGGGTGGGTAATGCCGAGCGACAAGCAGATGTTAGACTTAACCACCGATATCTACGATGTAGCGCTGGATTCATCACGTTGGTCAGAGCTCTTAATGGCAATATCGAAGATGTTCAGCAGCACGGTAGCCTGTATCGCAACACAGCGCAGTGATTCGGGCTTGTGCTCTTGGATAGTTCAGGCAGGTGTCGATAAAAAAGATGCCCAAATCTACGCCGAATACTACGGTACGATTAGTCCGGGATTTTTCCAACTGCAGAATGGCGGATTAGGTGATGTAGTAACCGACGAAATGCATCTTAATCGACGAGCCTATATCAACAGCGAGATCTACCAGGACTACTATCGACCGCTGAAAATGGAACGGCAGACCACGGTCGTCATGGAGCGAACCGGACACGACCAAACTTACTTATGTCTGAGACGCGCCGAGAGCAACAGCTACTCCGACGCCGAAATCCAGGACATCTGCCGGGTGGCCGCCCACGTCTACCGCTCGATCAAGCTCCAACGCCGCACGCACTTCGAAGACCATCTCAAAATTGCACTCAATGCCGCACTGGACCACGTCAAGTCTGGTCTGGTGCTGCTCGATCCCGGCGGGGCGATGATCAAAGCCAACCGGGAAGCCGAACGGATCATCGCCGGACATGATGGTATCTATGTTCGCGGGAGTCGGTTGTATATTGATCGCAACGGTTGTTTGGTAGAGGTGAGCACTTTGACGAATGGTGATGGGGTAACAGGTCCTCCAGCCTCGGCTCCTGACGACTGCGTGATAGCTGTTCAGAGACCTCTGAAGCGCCCGTACATTGTCTTTTCCTACCTCCTGGGACGTAACAATGTTGAGGGGGCTGGGCCATCCGGTACCGCCGTCTTTATCACCGATACCGAACGGAACCACAACCTCACCGCCGAGACCTTCCAGGATCTGTTCGGTTTGACCCCGGCAGAAGCGCGCCTGACAGCCGCGTTGGCGGAGGGCAAGTCGTTGCAGGAATACAGCGATGGGGCCAACATCGCCAGCTCGACGGCGCGGTCGACGCTAAAAAGCGTGTTCAAGAAAACGCAGACATCGAGACAGGCGGAACTGGTAAGGCTGGTGTTGTCGTGCAGTGCTAGTGTTCGGATTCTCGAGACGAGCTGATCGTATCGCGATACTGGTTGGGAGAATGACCGCTCCAGCGCTTAAAGGCGCGAGTGAAACTGCCGACGCGGGAAAAGCCCAGCCTGTAGCTGATTTCGTTGATCGAAAGGTGGGATTGCTGCAGGTATTGCGGGGCCAGCTCCTGGCGTAGCTGGTCCAGGATTTCCTGGTAGCTGGTGCCGGCCAGCTGGAGCTTGCGCTGCATGTTGCGCTGGCTCAGGTGAAGGCTGCGGGCAACCTGCTGCTGGTCGGGGATGCCGTTGCCTAGGGTCTCCATCAGCTTGAGATAGACCTGGTTGACGATATCGTGACGGTCCAGTCGTGTCAGGTACTCCTGGATCAGGCGATCGTTGAGCATCGCCAGTTCGGCGTTGCGGGTGGGCAGCGGCCTTTCCAGATCGTCGTTTTTCATCAGGATTCGATTGCTATCCGATGCGAACTCCACCGGGCAGCGGAACAGGCGCTCAAACCCCTCCGGGTTCACGGGGCTCGGCCGGCAGAGCGTTACCCCAAGTGGCCGAAACTGTCCTTCGGCCACGTGGCGGCAGGTCAGCAGCGCGGTCGCCATGATTGCGTCCATATCGATATCGCCGAGAACCGGCGCGTAGGCATCCTTGAAGCGCATCGAAACCTCGGTGCTGCTGTCGCCCTGTACCATTTGTATTTCGATCGCGGTATTGAACATCCGCTGATAGCGCACCAGTCGCTCGAAGCTTTCTTTCATGCAGGCGCTGGCCCAGATGGAGATGCCAAGGGCGTGCCAGGACGTGGGGCGGATATATTTGGCGACCATGAGACCGAAATTGGCGTCGCCACTGGCGTCGGCCGCAGCCTGAAGCACCTGGCTGATAGGCACCACCGGAAACCGGGCGTTACTGTCCAGCGCTTGTGACAGGTTGATCCGGCAGGCCTTGAATATCGCTTCGGTATCGAGACCGTAGTGATCCATGGCGCGTGCGATCGCAACTGTCCAGCCACCGATCACCGTTCCCTCACGCCGCTCAAGGGTCATATCCCATCTCTCGAATCCGCTTAAATAGAGCCTGATTTTATCCTATGACGCCAACCAGTTCACTTCAGACGAAATCAGGTTGCTGGTTAAGCCACGCCTATTCCATGCTGGCACCTCACTGAAACGAACGACAGGCACCGGTTGGTTCCGGGCGGCCGAAATAGGGGATCTATCGAATGAACATGCGCGAAGTCGTAGTGCTCAGCGGTGTGCGGACCGCGATCGGGACGTACGGTGGCAGTCTCAAGGACAAGTCGCCGAGTGACCTGGCGGGGCTCGTCGTCCGAGAAGCCGTCGCCCGTGCCGGTCTCTCGCCGGAGGCGATTGATCACAGCGTGTTCGGTCATGTGCTCTACTCGGAGCCTGCCGATGCCTACATGGGCCGGGTCGCGGCTATCAAGGGCGGCCTGCCCCAGGAAACGCCGGGCCTGACCGTGAACCGTCTGTGCGGCAGCGGCCTGCAGGCGGTGGTGACGGCCGCTCAGCAGATCGAAACCGGGGTCTGCGAGGCTGCGGTGGCCGGTGGTGCGGAAAGCATGAGCCGGGTGCCTTACTGGGTGCCCAGTGCCCGCTTCGGATATCGCATGGGCGATGGCCAACTGGTGGATGCGATGGTGGCGGGACTGAATTGCCCGTTCGAAAAAGTCCACATGGGTATGACTGCCGAGAACATCGCCGAAAAATGGGGCATCAGCCGTGAGGAACAGGACCAGGCGGCGGTGGAAAGCCATAACCGTGCGCAGCGTGCCATCGAGCAGGGGTACTTCAAGGAGCAGATTGCAGGCGTCGAACTGAAATCGCGCAAAGGCGTGACACTGTTCGATACCGATGAGCACGTACGCCATGACTGCACCAACGAGGATATGGCGGCACTCAAGCCGGCATTCAAGCGGGACGGAACCGTCACCGCCGGCAACGCCTCCGGTCTCAATGATGCCGCTGCCGCACTGACGCTGATGGAGCGGGGCGCGGCCGAGGCGCAGGGACTCAAGCCGATGGCGCGTCTGGTGGGATACAGCTTTGCCGGCGTGGATCCCAAGTACATGGGCATCGGCCCGGTGCCCGCTATCCGCCAGTTGCTGGAAAAGGCCAACCTGTCGGTGAACGACATCGACCTCTGGGAAGTCAACGAAGCCTTTGCTGCGCAGGCGCTGGCGGTGGCCAGAGAGCTGCAGCTTCCCGCAGAGAAACTCAACCCCAACGGCAGCGGCATTTCATTGGGGCATCCGGTTGGCGCCACCGGTGCAATCATCACCGTGAAGGCGCTGCACGAACTGGCGCGTATCCAGGGTCGCTACGCGGTTGTCAGTCTCTGCATCGGTGGCGGTCAGGGTATCGCCGCGCTGTTCGAGCGTATCTGATCATCTTTATCTCGAGGCGCCACTCCAGTGAGCGCCAGGCGTTGGCCATTTTCGCCCGGAAGGGCGGATGGCCGACGAGGTGTACAAGATTTTCCGGAGATGAAAATGATTTTTGATGGCATCAGTGTACAGCTGGCGGTTGAGGGCGGTATTGCCGAACTGCGCTTCGACCGTCGAGACGGGCCGGTAAACAAACTGGATCAGAGCACCCTTGCGGAGTTGCGCGAGGCCCTCGAACGGTTGCAGCAGGAAACGGGTGTGCAGGGGTTGCTGGTCACCAGCGGTAAGCGGGATTTTATTGTCGGGGCCGACATCGGTGAGTTCTCCGCGCTGTTCGAGCGTGATGACAGTTTGCTCAAGGCCAGCCTGCATCAGACGCATGCTCTGTTCAACCAGCTCGAGAACCTGCCGTATCCGACGGTCGCCGTTATCGACGGCATGGCGCTGGGTGGTGGGATGGAGCTGGCCCTCGCCTGTGACTACCGTCTGCTCGGAGACGGTGCCCGCTTCGGCCTGCCCGAGGTCAACCTGGGTATCTATCCGGGATGGGGCGGAACCGTGCGCCTGTCTCGCCTCGCCGGCGTCGCGGTCGCGCTGGAGTGGATCCTGTCCGGGCGACCGCAGCGCGCGGGCGCCGCGCTGGAATCGGGAGTGGTGCACCGGGTGGTTGCAGCCGATGAGCTGCGCGCGGACGCCACTGCCTTCATCCGGCAGCAGATCGCCAACGGCGCCGGGTATCGCAGCGAGCGCGAGCGAAAGTGGCAGCCGTTGCAGCTCGACGAGACGGCTCAGCAGCAACTCGTACAGGCGCAGGCACAGGTCGACCGCCAGTACGGCGACAACTATCCGGCGCCGCATGCGGTACTGAAACTGATGCGCGACCATGCCGAGCTGGCGTTCGGGCAGGCGCTCGAGCGCGAGCTGGATGCTTTTGCGGCCATTGCCAAGGGACCGGTGGCCCGAAGCCTGACCGGATTGTTCATCAACGATCAGCTGCTCAAGCGCAAGGCCAGGGCCGCTACCGCCAAAGCCTACCCGGTCGGCCAGGCTGCGGTGCTGGGGGCCGGAATTATGGGAGGCGGCATCGCCTATCAGTCCGCCAGCACCGGCACGCCGATCCGGATGAAGGATATCAATGGCGATGCGCTGGAGCTGGGGCTGCGCGAGGCGGACAAATTGCTCGCCAAACAGGTTGAACGGGGCCGCCTTACCGGCGCCAGGCGCGATGCCGTGCTGGAAGCCATCGTACCATCGCTCGATTATGACGGTTTCGACAGCGTCGAGCTGGTGGTGGAAGCCGTGGTGGAAAACCCCGTCGTAAAAGCCAGCGTCCTGGCCGAGGCGGAACGCGCGGCGCCCAATGCCGTGATCGCTTCCAACACCTCGTCGATCTCCATCACCCGCCTGGCCGAGTCGTTGCAGCGGCCGGAAAACTTCTGCGGCATGCACTTTTTCAACCCGGTGCATGCGATGCCGCTGGTGGAGGTCATCCGTGGCAAGCAGAGTTCCGAGGAAGCGGTTGCCACCACCGTAGCCTACGCGGCGTCCATGGGTAAAACCCCGATCGTGGTCAACGACTGCCCCGGCTTTCTGGTCAACCGCATCCTGTTTCCCTATTTCAACGCCTTCAACCGGCTGCTGAAAGATGGAGTCGACTATCAACGTATCGACCGCGTGATGGAAGTATTCGGCTGGCCGATGGGACCGGCGTTCCTGGCCGACGTGGTTGGCCTGGACACGCTGGTGCATGCCGATGCGGTGATGGTGGAAGGCTTCCCGCAGCGGATGGGTCATGACGGCGAAACCGTGGCCGAGGCGATGCTGCGTGACGACCGCCTGGGTCAGAAAAATGGCCGCGGCTTCTATCGATATGGCGTTGACGACCAGGGCAAGCGCATCAGGGAGGCGGACGACAGCGTGCATGATCTGATCAACTCCATGGCTACGGCAAAACCGGAGATCGGCGACCCTGAGATCGTCGAGCGGATGATGATTCCGCTGTGCCTGGAAGCGGTGCGTTGCCTCGAGGAGGGGATCGCCGCCAGCGCCGCAGAGGTGGACATGGGCCTGGTGCTGGGGCTCGGGTTCCCGCGTTTTCGCGGTGGCCCGCTGCGGTACATCGATACCCTGGGTACCGAGACCTTCTGCCAGATGGTGGAGAAACATCACGGGCAAGGTCCCCTGTACCGCCTGACAGACGGCCTGCGTCAGCGTCGCGCCGGCGAACAGCGCTTTTTCTGATCCGCCACGGACGCGGGCTTACCGCGGATTCGGGGCCCTGCGTTGCGCGGTCCCGACCAGACATGAGGATATGACTATGCCGGAATATCAGGCGCCGCTGCGGGATATCCGCTTTGCGATGAATGAACTGCTCGATTTTGAATCCCACTACGCCAGCCTGAGCGGCTGCGAAGAAGTGGACTTCGATATTGTGAATGCCATTCTCGAGGAGGGTAGCAAGTTTGCATCTCAGGTATTGTCGCCGCTGAACCAGGTAGGCGATCAGCAGGGCTGTTCGCTCGAAAACGGCGAGGTGTCCACCGCTGCCGGATTCAAAGAGGCCTACCAGCAATACGTCGAAGGCGGCTGGCCGTCGCTGGCGCACGGGCCGGAGTTTGGCGGTCAGGGGCTGCCCGAATCGCTGGCGGCCGTGATCGCCGAAATGAACGGTACCGCCAACTGGGCCTGGGGCATGTATCCAGCCCTGAGCCACGGCGCGATGGCAACGCTGGAAGCCCACGGTACGCCTGAACAGCAGGCCATGTTCCTGCCCAGTCTGATTGCCGGCGCCTGGACGGGCACCATGTGCCTGACCGAACCCCATGCGGGGTCTGACCTGGGGCTGTTGCGAACCCGGGCAGAGCCCAGCGGCGACGGTTCCTACCGCATTACCGGCACCAAGATTTTCATTTCCGCCGGAGATCACGATATGTCCGACAACATTGTCCATATCGTGCTCGCACGCCTTCCCGACGCGCCTGCGGGCGTGAAGGGCATCTCGTTGTTCCTGGTACCCAAATTCAACATCGACGGCGCAGGCAACCTGCTGAAGCGCAACACCCTTTCCTGTGGCGCGCTGGAGCACAAGATGGGCATCCACGGCAACGCCACCTGTGTCATGAACTTCGATGGTGCACGCGGGTACCTGATCGGCGAACCGGGACGCGGACTCAACTGCATGTTCACCTTTATGAACAATGCCCGCCTGTTCGTCACTCAGCAGGGCGTTTGCCATGCCGAACTGGCATACCAGGGCGCCGTCAGCTACGCCAGGGATCGTTTGCAGATGCGTGCTGCAGGCGGCGCCAGGGCTCCGGAAAAGACTGCCGATCCGATCATCGTGCATCCCGATGTACGGCGCATGCTGCTGACTCAGAAAGCCTTTGCCGAAGGCGGACGGGCACTGACGTACCTGCTGGCGCAGCAGGTGGACCGCGCTCACCGGGCCGCCGATACCGCCGATCGTGTGGATGCCGAAAAGCTGCTGGCGCTGCTGATTCCCATCGCCAAGGGCTTTATGACCGAAGCCGGCGTCGAGGCGGCCAGCCTGGGCATCCAGGTTTACGGCGGTCACGGCTACATCAGCGAATGGGGGATGGAGCAGATCCTGCGCGACGCCCGAATTGCGCCGATCTACGAGGGCACCAACGGCATTCA
>JABXIM010000165.1 GCA_013373085.1 Oceanospirillaceae bacterium
GACGGTCGAAGCCGGGACGATCCAGGCTCATCAGCGCACGCCACTTGGCCGGCGAGATCACCGGACTGCTGAGGATCACGCGAGTAGCGTGCTCCGGCGACTCGCTGAAGATGTTGCGCTCAGCGCCCAGGCAGATTTCCAGGGACATGACGATGGCTTCGCGCAGCGGGTCGATCGGCGGGTTGGTGACCTGCGCGAACTGCTGGCGAAAGTAGTCGTACGGCGAGCGTACGCGCTGGCTGAGCACCGCCATCGGCGTGTCGTCCCCCATGGAGCCGACCGCTTCCATGCCGGTTTCGCCAAGCGGACGAATAATCTGATCACGCTCCTCGAAGGTGACCTGGAACAGCTTCATGTGCGTCTTCACTTCATCCGCGGACATTTCCGGGAAGGAGCGCGACTCTTCGGCGAAGCTCATGGTCGTTTCCAGACGCAGCGAGTTCTCCTTCAGCCACTGCTTGTACGGATGCTGCACCTTGAGGTAGTTGTCGACGTCTTCGGTATGCAGCACGTCGCCGGTGCTGGTGTCGATCGCCAGGATCTGGCCCGGCCCGACTCGGCCCTGGGCGACGATATCTTCCGGCTTGTAGTCGAACACCCCGATCTCGGATGCGGTACAGATGTAGCCATCGCGGGTCATCACCCAGCGTGACGGGCGCAGGCCGTTGCGGTCGAGCATGCAAACGGCGTAGCGGCCGTCGGTCATGACCATGCCGGCCGGGCCGTCCCAGGCTTCCATGTGCATCGAGTTGTATTCGTAGAAGGCACGCAGCTCCGCATCCATGGTCTCGACGTTCTGCCAGGCCGGCGGCACGATCATGCGCACGGCGCGGTAGATGTCCATGCCACCGACCATCAGGAACTCAAGCATGTTGTCCATGCTGGAGGAGTCGGAACCGCTGGTGTTCACGATCGGCTGCAGCTCATCGAGGTTCGGCAGCTGTTCGGTGACGAATTTGGGCGCGCGGGCGCGGGCCCAGTTGCGGTTACCTTCGATGGTGTTGATCTCGCCGTTGTGGGCGAGGAAACGGAACGGCTGCGCCAGCTGCCAGCGCGGGGCGGTATTGGTGGAGAAGCGCTGATGATAGGTACAGACAGCGGTTTCCAGTCGCGGATCGGCGAGATCCTTGTAGAAAACCGGCAGATCGACCGGCATGGTCAAGCCCTTGTAGGAGAGGACCTTGTCGGACAGGCTGCAAATGTAGAAGTCTTCGTCCTCGGCCAGCTGAATCTCGGCCTTGCGCCGGGCCACGAACAGGCTGATGGCCAGCTCACGCTCGCTCTTGCCATCAGCATTGACCAGCACCTGCTCGATCAGCGGCAAGGTATCCCTGGCAATAGGGCCGAGACAGCTTTCGTCGGTCGGCACCGCACGCCAGCCGGCCACACTCAGTCCCTGAGCTTCAAGCTCGCTGTTCAGGATATCGCGAGCCGCCTGCGCCTGCGCCACAGTGCGGGGCAAAAAGACCATGCCCACCGCATACTGATCGCCAAGCTCAAGCCCAAGCTCCTCGCGCGCGACCGCACGCAGAAAGGAATCGGGCTTTTGCATCAGGAGGCCGCAGCCGTCACCGGTCTTGCCATCAGCGGCAATACCGCCGCGATGGGTCATACACGCCAGGGCTTCAATGGCCTTCTCAAGCAGGTCGTGGCTCGGACTACCCTGCATTTGGGCCATAAGCCCGAAACCGCAGTTATCCTTGAACTCGCCGGGGCGATAGAGACCTTTACTCATAGCCGAACTCTCTCAACAAAAAAATTCTTTTATTTCAATGCGTTACCACCAACCTCGATACCGCAACCGCACTGTACTGAAAAAATGGGACGACCATTCTACACAGGCGCAAACCATGGTACAAATTTTGCCCATGCGAAAACGCGACACCACCGCCCTTTCCGACGACAGCTGCGGGGGCTTTTGGCGTGTCTGGATGGCGACAAAACCGGCTGCAGACTACATCGGGGCAGGCCAGCTTTGTCGCTATTTGACGCCACTTTAACGTGGCTGTTATAGGAAGGTCAGGGGCGTTTCTTGCGGATATCCGCCTTGACGCTCTGGATGCTGCGGGCCCAGGGCTCCAGGGCACGCAACTCCTCCGGTAGCTCCTCGACCGCGTCCACCGCGGCTTGCCGGCTGTCAAAGCGGCCATAAATCACCACATGCCAGGGTTTTCCTTTATACAGCGTGGAAAAATAGTGGAAATCATCCGCGTCGGTCTGGGCGGCAATGAAGTTGTCTGCCGTCGCAGCCTGGCGGGCACCCAGCAGCTGCAGTGTATACCCCTTGTCGGACCATTGCAGCAACCTCGCTTCGTCGGCGACGGCGTTTTCAGGGATCGGACTGGACGTGGCCTCCAATTTTTTTAGTGCTTTCTGCTCGGCTTTAGCCTGCGCCACGGTGGTTTCCAGTGCATTATCCGTCAGCGCCTGCCTAGTGGCATCTACGGATGGCAACGATTCGGCTACGGACTCGGGATGCGGTTGCGCAACGGAGGCCTTCTGCTGCAGTCCGGACACGGAGGCAATGCTTTCAAACTCGCCGACTGCAGGTCCGGTCTGCTCGAACCAGGACACATCAGCCTGTGCAAGCGAAGCTGGCGCTTCCGCCGCACCGCGGCCGGTCAGCTGCTCAACGACTACGTCATCCTGATCCACTACACCTGCCTGCTCGGGCAAGGACACGGCTGCACGCTCGTGATCACCCGGCGGCGGCCGCAGCACTATTTCGGTCGCGACCTCTTCTGCAATGGCAGGCAAGGCGGGCACCTTTAATGGCACCGAAAGCCGCTCTGCGTCGGCGAGGTCCGGCTGAGGCTGCCACCAGATCCAGCCGGCGACGGAGACCATTGTCAGCAGAATGAGTCCGGCGACGCCGAAGGGCAGCAACGGCCGGGCACTTTTGCGGCGCAGCGGCAGCTCGGACTGTTTTAGTCTTAACGCCTTCGACGCAAGGCTCTCCAGGGTTCCGGGCAAGCGATCGCTCTGCTGCACCAGCTTGTAAAGGCGCCGACTGTCGAGTACCTCCAGAGCGGGATAGCGACGCCGAAGGAACTCCTCGGCCTCCTCGGAAGAGAAGGATCCCAGCGTTTCGGTATGCAGGTGTCCGTCGAGCAGCTCATCCAGACCCAGAGCATCCAGGCGCGAAGAGATGCGCGGCGAAGCCAGTACCAACCGCAGCGTTCTGGATGCGGAGCACTGGAAATTCACCAGCAACTGCAGCGCTTCATCGCTGAGGTGATCGGCATTGTCGATCAGGATCAGCCAGAGCTGCCCGGCCTCTTCAAGCAATCGGGAGTGCGTATGCAGCCGCTGCAGTGGATCCGCTTCGTCTTCACTGACGTCGAGTCCGGAAGCGTCAGCGATCTGTTGCAGTACCTCGGTACTGCCGGTACAGGTATCCAACGTCAGGCGGGCGCAACGCCCTTCCGTTTCGGGACGAAGCTGACGAAGCAAAGTCGTTTTGCCGCTGCCCCGCTTCCCGTCTACCAGCAACAGAAAATCAGAATAGCGAATCAGATACTGGAGCTTTTCGAGCAACTGCAACCGGGACGGAGGCTCGAAATACCCCATCCGCGGGTCCGCCACGAACGGGGAGCCTGATTGGACGGATTGTACTGCCGGCTGCTGCGCCTGCATCGGACTACCCGGTTCTTGCCATAGCCAGACGCGATTCAAGCGTTTCGTCCAGCAGCTCTGCCGGGAAATCGGAGGTCACCACCGCCGAACCTATGCCCTGCAGCAACACCAGCCGGATGCGACCATCAAGCACTTTTTTGTCGACTGTCATCAGCGACCTGAACTGCTCGACGCTCATGTCCGCCGGCGGCAACAGGGGAAGCCTCGCTGCTGCGTGAATGGCCTCGATACGCGTCAGCTGCTCTTCGCTCAGCCAACCCAGTCGGCGGGACAGATCCGCGGCCAGCAACGTGCCGGCAGCTACCGCCTCGCCATGCAGCCAACGACCGTACCCCTGATGGGCTTCGATGGCATGACCAAAGGTATGACCGAGATTGAGCAGAGCCCGGATGCCGGATTCCTTCTCATCCTGCGCCACCACCTCGGCCTTGATTTCACAGGAGCGGTAGATCGCCCGGCTCAGGGCCTCTTCGTCACCAACGACAAGCCGGCCGATATTGTCTTCGAGCCAGTCGAAGAAGGCGGCATCGTAGATCAGCCCGTACTTGATCACTTCCGCAATGCCGGCCGACAGCTCGCGCGGCGGCAGCGTCTTGAGTACGCCGGTGTCTGCCAGCACGCAACGGGGCTGGTAGAAAGCCCCGATCATGTTTTTGCCCAGCGGATGATTGACGCCGGTCTTGCCCCCGACAGACGAATCCACCTGGGACAGCAGAGTCGTCGGAACCTGGATGAAATCGACACCACGCTGATAGCAGGCGGCGGCGAATCCCGTCATATCCCCGATGACGCCACCTCCCAGCGCGATGAGTGTGGTGGTACGGTTCTGACGCGCCTCCAGCAAACCGTCGAAAATGCGGTTGACTGTTTCCAGAGTCTTGAACTGCTCACCATCGGGCAGCACGACCTTTTCAACTTCGAGCCCCTGCAGCGCTCGCTCGAGCCGTTCGAGGTACAGCGGAGCCACCGTTTCATTGGTCACGATGCAGACCTGGCGTCCACGGATACAGGGCCGCAGCAGATCCTGCTGCAACAGGTTGTCGCCGATATGAATGGGATAGGCGCGCTCGCCCAGGTCGACATTCAACGTCCGCATCGGACCTTTGCTCCTCTACAAATACAAGCGGCAAGCCACAGGCAGAAAAATCTCAATTCACCAGTCCGCGTCGGGTCAGTTGTCGAACGATTTCCGTCACCACCGCCCGCGGATGCCGGCGGTCGGTGTGAAGAACCACATCACAGGTCTGACGATACAGCGGGTCGCGCTGACGCATCAACTGCTGCAGAATCTCGCCGGGGTTTTCGGTCTGCAGCAATGGCCGGTTCTTGTCGCGTGCGGTGCGTTCCAGCTGCTGCTCAACGGTGGTATGCAGATAGATCACGACGCCGTGACTCTGCAGCGCCTGACGATTGGCTTCACGAATGACGGCGCCGCCGCCGGTCGCCATCACGATATTGTCGCGCTGGCACAGCTCGGCGATGACGTTCTGCTCCCGGTCCCGGAAGCCGACCTCCCCCTCGACATCGAAAATCCAGGGAATATTGGCGCCGGCCCGGGCCTCTATTTCCCGGTCGCTGTCGACAAACTCCAGATGCAGTTCCTGAGAAAGAAGACGCCCTATGGTGCTCTTGCCAGCTCCCATAGGGCCAATGAGAAAAATGTTCAAATTGTGCCAAACCCCGATTACTGAACCGCCAGTGACTCCCTGATCAGTTTCGGCGTAATGAAGATCAGCAGCTCCGTCTTGGTGTTGGAGGTCTCGCGTTTCCGGAAGAAATTCTTGATCACCGGAATATCGCCAAAGAACGGTGTCTTGCTGAGGTTGTTGACCGACTCGTTTCGGAACACCCCGCCCAACACCACCGTATCGCCATCGGCCACGTTCACCGTGGTCCGCAACTGGTTCGTGTTGATGCTGACCTCGCCATTGGGCAGAACCGCACCGACCGAGTCCTGAGTGATATCCAGGTCCAGCGTAATGCGGTCACCCGGATTCAACTGGGGGGTGACCTCCAGCTTCAGCGTTGCATCCTCGAACTCGATATTGACCTCGCCATCCTCTACCGTCTGGTAGGGGATCTGCACGCCGGACTCGACGAGTCCCGGCTTGCCGTTGGTGGTGATCACCTTCGGCTGCGATACGATTTCCGCCTTGCCCTCGGTCTGCAATGCAGACAACTCGGCCGACAACAGGAAGTCCGGACGCAAATAGCTGAACACGAAGGAGGACTGCGGGGTTACACCCAGATCGACCATCAGGTTCGAAGTTCCGTTTTCCTCCGGGAAACCCTGAGTAAACTGCGGCGTGGGACTCGGTGAGCCACCATCAATAATGTAATTGCTGTCCCCATTTGTCTTCACGCCCGCCATTCCCCAGCGGATACCGAGATCCTTCTGGAAGTCGGCCGATGCCGAAACGATACGCGCCTCAATCAGAACCTGCGCCACTTCTACGTCGAATCGCCGCAGTGTATCACGAATTTCTTCGATCTGAGCGGCCGTTTCGCGCACCATCAACACATTGGTTTCATCATCGGCCATGATAAAGCCGCGCTCGGAAACCAGCTTGGCTTCTTCGACCCGGCTCTTCATTTCGCTGGCCTTGCGGAAATCCACCTGGATGAACTCGGTCAGCAGCGGCGCCAGCTCCTGGACCTGCTTCTGTGCCTCCAGCTCGGCCCGCTCGCGATCGGCAATGGTCTGAGCGGAGCCGATCAGCATGACGTTACCGACTTCACGCTTCGCCAGACCGTTGGTTTTCAGCACCAGGTCCAGCGCCTGATCCCAGGGCACATTCTTCAGCCGCAGCGTGATATTCCCACCCACTTCGTCACCAACCACCAGGTTCATCTCGGCGACCTCTGCGATGATCTGCAGTACCGAGCGGATCTCGACATCCTGGAAGTTCAGATCGATCTTTTCACCGCTGTACGGGAAACGCTCCTCCTGCCGCCGCTTGTCCTCGGCGTAGGTAATCGGCTTGAAGTCCAGCACCAGCTGGTTACCGGTCTGATACGCCATGTAATCGTAGGGCGCGGCACCAGGCTTGACCAGGATGGTGGTATTGCGGCCGCTGCTCATCGAATCGATGAACATCACCGGCGTCGCGAAATCCTGAACGTCGACGCGCTGGTTCAGCGAACCGGCGAGCGTCGCGCCCTGGAGATTGACGACGACGTTATTGCCTTCTTCGACGATATCGAGCCCGGCCTTGTCGTCGGACATGCTGATCAGTACGCGACCGTGGCCGCCATCCAGGCGCTCGAAATCGATCCCCTGCACCCGGGTGCCCTGCACCGCCGGCATGCCCGAGCGACTCGGTGCGGCAGCAGTGGGCGCGACCGGAGCTGCCGACGTCGTAGCAACCGGGAGACCGGCCTTGCCGCCGAAGACCAGGAACAGAGAATTGCCTTCGGCGTAGGTGTCGTATCCAACCATTTCATTGAGATTGGCGACAACCCGCAACCGACCCTCGGTTTCCGCCAGACTCAGGCTATCGACTGCACCGGTCTTGATATCGAGCTGTCGCCGACCAATGTCGTTAGTGGCTCCGAAGAGGTCCAGCACCAGGCGCGGCGGACTGTCGATGGAGTAGGCACGCGGCGACGGTGGCGGCGCATCGAATTCGAGTCGCACCTCGAGCTTGTGCCCCGGCAGTGCGACAAAAGACGAGTCCTTCAGCATGGCGCTC
Source organism: Oceanospirillaceae bacterium (assembly GCA_013373085.1). Classification (GTDB taxonomy): domain Bacteria; phylum Pseudomonadota; class Gammaproteobacteria; order Pseudomonadales; family Balneatricaceae; genus Marinobacterium_A. The sequence goes on from JABXIM010000165.1 coordinate 7,329, forward strand.
TGCGCCCGAGCCTGAACCGTGACCAGACAGCATGCTACGACCAGCATCAGCATCAGCTGCCACCCAAGACTCCATGAACGGGAGTGTTCCCTGCAGTTGCTGTAAGTATTCATATCCTAAGCTGTCCTTTGGTCATTCTTGTTCCGGCAAGGCAATCGTGCGCGGGCGCTCCATCCAGCCCCCCCGTCCATTTTCAATGATCTCCACCAGCTCGAGCCCCCGCTCGGAAACGGCTTCCACCTGTCCGTAGTCGAGCCCGAGGTAGTCGCCGTTCGTGACCCGGTGGACTTCGCCGTTAGGATCCTCGAGCAGGGCCCAGAGGCTGCCACCATCCAGGCTCGTAATGGTGCCCACCATCTGCAACCGATCGACAGGGAAGCTTTCCAGGTAAGTTTTGGGCCGACTGGTATCGGGCTTCAGATCGGAAGGCGGCGGTACCTCCTCCTCTTCCTCGACCGCCAGCTCGATCAGCGGCTGGAAGGGGTCTCGCAAGCTCGCCCCCTGGTAAACGAAAGCCTCGTAGGTCTTGAACTCCGGCAATGGCTTGATCTTGCCCGGAGGACGCGACTGGGTCTGCTGTACGAACATGCGCAGGTCGGACGTATCGTCGACCCAGATACAGCCACTGCTCAGGGCAGCCAGCACAGCCAGAGCCGCGGCCCTGCCGCCGCCCGGCATCAGGATACGCTTACTTGGTGTCGTCATAGCGGTACGTCTTCGCCTGGATTGTCATCGACAGCCGGTCGCCGCCCGGCCGAATGCTGTAGTCGTGCAGCGTCACGATGCGCTTGATGGCCGCAACGCCGCTGACGAACTGCCCCAATTCATGGTAAGCACCGACCACACTGATGTTTATCGGCAGCTCGACGTAAAACTTGCTCTTGCGTTCAGGCTGCAGCGCAATGCTGTTGATTGTAAGGCCCGCGCCACGACCGATATCGGAGATATCCTCGAGCAGCCCCGGTACTTCCTTGTCCGTCGGCAACTGGGTCAGCAGCTCGGCAAAGCGCCCCTCGACGTCGGCCATCTGCTTGCGCAGCGCCGGCAGGTTGGCGACCTGGAAGGCCTTTTTCTGGAACTCGGTTTTGAGCGGCGGCTCCTTGGCGATTTCCCGCTCCACTGCGATGTGCTGATCGTTGATGAAGAAGTAGATGACGCCACCGACGATGGCGGCGAAAAGCAGGATATAGACAATAACCTTGACGCCGATAGGCCAGTTGCCCGCCTCGTTGACATCGAGATTGTTGATATCGAATCCCTTGAAGGCGTTTTTCAGGGCATCCATTATTGCTGCCCTCCTTCTTCATTTTTCGGCCGCGTCAGCGGCACGCTGAGATTGAACTGCCGCGCTTCCCCTGTTCCGCGTACTTGCGACAGATTCGGCTCGCCGAACCATATGGAACTGTTCATCGCACGCATCAGGTTGGAGACGTCCCTGTTTTCCTCGGCAAGACCGTTGATGGCAACTTTGTCACCACTGCGACTGACCGAGGTGTAGTAAAGCTGATCCGGCAATACCCGCACCAGCTCGTCGAAGTAGCGCACCACCAGCGGCCGGTTGCCCTGCAGTTCCTGAATCGCATTCAATCGCTCCAGCAATCGCTCACGCTGGCGCTCGAGCTCCTTGATCTCCTTGATCTTCTCGTCGAGCTTGGCGATCTCCGCCTTGAGGTAGTTGTTTCGCGCCTGCTGACGATCCATCTGGACATCGTAGTAAAAGCTGATGCCGTATGAGACCGCTCCCGCCAGCACGGCGGTGGTCAACAGGTTGGTGACGAATTGCTTCTGCCGGGCGGCATTCCGCTCCTCGCGCCAGGGTCTGAGGTTAATCCGCGCCATAAGCTGTCCCTACTGATCAAAAGAGCGCATTGCCAGCCCGCAGGCCTTCAGCAGCAGGGGCGCATCGATCGCCAGGCGCTGCTGATTAAGCTTGCTACTGATTTTCATCGTGGTGAAGGGGTTGGCCACCTGTACCGGTATGCCGACCTCGGCTTCCATCACCTCGGATATCCCGGCGATGGACGCCGTCCCCCCCGATATGAACAGCCGCGACAGTTGCTGCTGCGCGCCCGAGGAGTAAAAAAACTGCATCGAGCGTGAAACCTGCTGCGCGATCGTCTGTCTGAACGGCATGACCAGCATATTCAGGATCTCTTCGCTCAATTCGTTATGACGCAACGCCTGCTCCGCCTCATCCACCGTCATGCCATACTGCTGATGAATGGCGTTGATCAGATCGTTGCCGCCGAACGCCTGTTCGCGACTGTAGACGATGGCACCATCCTGGAAGACATTGAGGGTCAGGGTCGACGCGCCGATATCCGCAATCGCCGCCAGCTCCCCCGGCTTGACCTCGGCACCTGCCAACAACGGAAAAGCCCGCTCCATGGCATAGGTATCGACATCGATGATCTCGCACTTGAGGCCCGCGCCACTGATCGCTTCCTCTCGCTGATCAACATCGACGCGACGACAGGCAACGACCAGAATCTCGTTGAGGTTGGCGACGCCCTGAACGGGCCCCAGCACCTCGAAATCGAGCGACACTTCGTCGAGCGGATAGGGGATGAACTGGTCGGCCTCGACCCGGACCTGGTCTTCGAGCTCGAAGTCGGTAAAGGCATTGCTTATATGCAGCTTTTTGGTAATAACAGCAGACGAAGGAACAGCTGTCACCGCGGAGGTCAGCTTCATCCCGGTTTTGCGCAACGCCTTTTCGATGGCGCCCGACACTTCGGTTATTTGCTGAAGGTTACCGTCCACCACGGCTGCTGCGGGCAGCGGTACGACGGCGTAGGCATTTAGTGTGCACTCTGTACCACTCCCGGACAGAGCCACCAGCTTCACGGAAGAAGACCCGATATCGACCCCGACCCAAGCTCCCGTTTTTTTCCCTAGCAAGCTGAACACTGCGTTATTCCTTTGAAGACTGCAGGATAATCCATTTCGCTCACGCAACTCTAACTATAAACCACGCAAAATAAAACTGCGTAACGCTAGAGCGCCCGGGCGGGCAACCGATATAATGGCCACACCCATTAACGGTTCATTCAAAGGTAGCATGGGCGTGTTTCTTTCGCTGGTAAAATTTCTGATAAAACTGGGGCTTGCGGCGCTGGTCATGGTGCTGCTGGCGGCGGCGGGCGTTTACTACACCCTGGCGCCGGAGCTGCCGGATGTGGAAGCATTACGTGAAACCCAGTATCAGACCCCGCTGCGGATATACTCCGGCGACGGCAAACTGATTGCCGAATTCGGCGAGAAACGGCGCACGCCCGTCGCCTACGAGAGCATCCCCGAAGACTTCATCCATGCCTTCCAGGCGGCGGAAGACAGTCGCTTTTTCGAGCATATCGGTATCGATATAAAGGGATTGACCCGAGCTGCAGTACAGTTGGCCACCAGCGGCCACATCCAGAGCGGCGGCTCCACCATCACCATGCAGGTGGCCAAGAACTTCTTCCTGACGAGGGAGCGCACCTTCAAGCGCAAGTTCAGCGAAATCCTGCTGGCGCTAAGAATCGAGCGCGAGCTCAGCAAGGAAGAGATCTTCGCCCTCTATATCAACAAGATTTATCTGGGGCAGCGTTCATATGGCATCGAAGCGGCAGCCAACGTCTACTATGGCGCCAGCATTAACGAGCTGAGCCTGGCGCAAATGGCGATGATAGCGGGCCTGCCGAAGGCACCATCCGCCGACAACCCGATCAGCAACCCGGAACGCGCTCTTGCCCGCCGTAACTGGATCCTGTCGCGCATGCACGGCCTCGGCTACATATCCGACCAGGACTACGAGGAAGCACGCGCCGCACCGCTCACGGCCAGCTACCATGGCGCCGACATCGAGCTGGACGCTCCATACATCGCCGAGATGGTGCGCAGCGAGCTGTTCGAGCAGTACGGCGAAAACCTCTATAACGACGGTTTTCGCGTCTATACCACGATCGACAGCACTCGCCAGAAAGCCGCCAACCGCGCACTGCACGCAGGACTGCTGGCATACGGAAAGCGTCACGGCTACCGCGGCCCCGAATCGCAGCTGGATACAGCACCAACGCCGGAGCTTGTCGCCAGCACCCTCGAACGCATGACCGACTACTCCGGACTTTTACCGGCAGTCGTCACAGCCGTTCACGACAAGAGCATCGACGCTGTACTGAAATCCGGAGAGACGGTCACTGTAGAGTGGAACGGCCTCGACTGGGCCAGCGCCTATCGCAGCCAGAACGCCCGGGGACCGGCACCGAAAAAGGCCGCCGATATCCTCGCGGTCGGTGACGTCATTCGTCTGCTCGAAACGGAAAAAGGCTGGGAACTCTCTCAGCTGCCCCGCGTCCAGGGCGCCTTCGTCGCACTGAACCCGAATGACGGCGCCATCCAGGCCCTGACCGGCGGTTTCAACTTCAGCCTCAACAAGTTCAACCGCGCCACCCAGGCATTCCGCCAGCCGGGTTCAAACTTCAAGCCCTTCATTTATGCCGCGGCGCTGGAAAACGGATTCACCCCGGCGAGCCTGATCAACGACGCGCCGATCGTGTACCACGACACCAGCCTCGACAAGCTCTGGCGCCCGGAAAACTACAGCCGTCGATTTTACGGCCCCACCCGCCTTAGAGAGGGACTCTACAAGTCTCGCAACCTGGTATCGATCCGACTGTTGCGGGCAGTGGGCATCGAAACCACCATCGACTACGTCACCCGATTCGGCTTCCCGCCTGACCGACTGCCGCGCAACCTCTCGCTTTCACTGGGGACGGCAGACCTGACCCCCCTGGAAGTCGTTCACGGATATGCAGCCCTGGCCAACGGCGGCTACCGCATCGCCCCCTACCTGATCAGTCGTATCGAGGACCCACAGGGCAACCTGATACGGGAGGCTACCCCGCTGCAGATCTGCCAGGACTGCCCGACCGAGCAGACCATGACGGACGCGAAGCTGGCGCCGCGGATCATGGACCCCCGCACCGCCTACCAGATGTACAGCATGCTGCAGGACGTCATCCGGCAGGGCACCGGCACCCGGGCTCAGGTACTGGACCGCAGCGACCTGGCGGGCAAAACCGGCACCACCAACGACCAGAAGGACGCCTGGTTCAGCGGTTTCAACCGCGATCTGGTGGCCTCCACCTGGGTCGGCTTCGACCAGCCGCAACCCCTGGGCCGTCATGAGTTTGGCAGCTCCGCCGCGTTGCCGATCTGGATCGACTTTATGCAAACCGCGCTGGCCGACATACCCGAACACGGTCCGACCCAGCCCGACGGCATCGTCCGGGTCAAAATCGACCCGTCCAGTGGACTGCTTGCCTACCCCGACCAGGACGATGCGATATTTGAGGTGTTTCGCACCGAGGACGCCCCCACCCAGTACACTCAGGGCACAGCCGGAAACGCGCATAGCCGCGGCGTGACGACGGAAGATATTTTTTAAGCGGGAAGTAGAAGATCAGGCGGAGCCGGCGGGCGCCAACTTACACCGCTGGCAGCAAGCGGGCGTAACTCCCGCCTCCTCCCCCGAAAAAGGCAAAAAAGAAACCCGGCCAAGGCCGGGTTTCTTTTTGTGCTCAACACCGCATCACTTGTACAGGTCGTTAACGGTGGTCAGCGGGTAATGCGCCGGCAGCGGCAGGCGGGCGACGCCGCTGTCGATGGCGGCCTGGGCGACGGCCATCGAAACGGCGCCGAACAAGCGGCTGTCGGTCGGCTTCGGAATGATGTACTCCGGACCGAAGGCCAGTGCTTCAAGCTCGTAGGCATTCAGCACTTCCTGAGTGACTTCCTGTTTCGTCAGGTTGGCGATCGCGTGTACCGCCGCTTCTTTCATCGCCTCGTTGATTTCCGTCGCGCGCACGTCCAGCGCACCACGGAAAATGAACGGGAAGCCCAGCACGTTATTGACCTGGTTCGGGAAATCGGAACGGCCGGTCGCCATGATGACATCGCTGCGGGTGGCATGCGCGACTTCCGGGCGGATCTCCGGGTCCGGGTTGGCGCAGGCGAACACAATCGGATTCGTTGCCATTTTGGACAGCTGTTCGGGGGACAGCAGGTCCGGACCGGACAGACCGACGAAGACGTCGGCGCCTTCGATGGCGTCATCCATGGTACGCAGCTCGGTCTCGGTGGCAAACGCCGCCTTTTCGGGGCTCAGATCGTTACGACCGGAGTGGATCACGCCCTTGCGGTCGATCATGTAGATGTTCTCGACCTTGGCGCCCATATTGACCAGCAGCTTCATGCAGGCCGATGCCGCCGCGCCGGCACCGAGGCAGACGATACGTGCTTCTGCCAGCGACTTGCCGGCAACTTCCAGAGCATTGATCATGCCCGCCGCGGTGACGATGGCGGTACCGTGTTGATCGTCATGGAAGACGGGGATATTGCAGCGCTCGATCAACGTGCGCTCGATCTCGAAGCACTCCGGCGCCTTGATATCCTCGAGATTGATGCCGCCAAAGGTCTCGGCGATACGGGCAACGGTGTCGATAAACGCCTGAGGACTCTCGGCGTCGACTTCGATATCAACCGAATCAATCCCGGCAAATTTCTTGAACAGCAGCGACTTGCCTTCCATAACCGGCTTGGACGCCAGCGGCCCAAGATCACCCAGCCCTAAAATCGCGGACCCGTTGGAGATAACGGCGACCAGGTTACCCTTGGCGGTGTAACGGTAGGCATTATCCGGGTCCTTGGCGATTTCACGCACGGGCTCCGCGACACCCGGGCTGTAAGCCAGCGCGAGATCACGGGCCGACTCCGCCGGAGTCGTCAGCTCCACGCTGATCTTTCCCGGGCGCGGGAACTCGTGATAATCGAGCGCGGCTTTCTTGAATTGTTCAGACATGGTTGCGGGTTCCAACAGGTTGTATATTTTGCGGGCCTAGCATGATATAGAAATCCCCTTATAGCCACAATAACCCCAAGCTAATGCGCGGACGAAGCCCTGCTGCACCTGCACAACCGCCAAGCTGGCGCCGCGCTCAGTCCATGACAACCAGATGCAGCGGATGCGAAATACTCAGCAGCCAACGCTGCCGAGTGCCGTCCTTCGCACCTGATCGCCGTCCGCGATCGACCAGCCAGCCTCTGGCCTCAACCGTCCGGTCGCGCAATGTCCCGACACGGGCACGGAAAGACCCAGGCAGCAGGACGAACAGCTGCTCATCGAGCACCAGCCAGGCGCCATCCTTGCGCAGGCCCGTCCGGGTCACCCGTCCACGCCAGACCCCAAATCCAGCCTTCAGAGCAGCACCGCGCTCGAGCCGCTTGACCGGAGACAGCTTCCAGAGCCCAACCTGCCGTTCACGCGCCGTGCGCTCGAGACTGAACAAACAGTCGGCCAATGTTGTATTGGGCGCGATAGCCAGCGCATAGCCGAGCCCGTCCGCGAGAAGCGATTCGGCCAGCAGACGGCCATCGTCATCGACAAGGTGCGCCAGGGTACGACCGTAGCGATCCCGACCCTCGCGCCCGGGGTAAATAAACAATCTGCTGCCGGGCGTGGCCAGCCGCCGCAGCTCAAGCCGGGCCTCCCGGGCAAAGGCTTCGTCGGCCCTACCGTCACGGCCAAGCTCTGGAGTATTGATACCGATCAGGCGGACAGTTCGACCATCGCGCAGCACCAGCGTATCGCCATCCAGCACCCGCTCGACCTCCGCCTGCGCGCCTTCTCCCTTGGGCATGCAGGCCCCAAAGACCGTTGAACAGCCAATAAAAAAGGCACTCGCGAGGAGTGCCTTTTTCAGAATTCGGTAAAGCCCGTGCAGCATTAGCCGGACAGCTTGCGGCCACCGAAACGCTTGTTGAAGCGATCGATACGACCACCGCTGGTCGCTTCTTTCTGCTTGCCGGTGTAGAAAGGATGGCACTGGCTGCAAACATCCACGTGCATGTCCTGGCACATGGTGGAGCGGGTCTTCATCTGATTACCGCAGGAGCAGGTAACGGTAACGTCTTCGTACTTCGGGTGGATACCAGTTTTCATGGGAAACCTCGATAAGCCGTGCCGCCACCCGATCGTGCTTACGTCGGGCACCGCACTGTCGTTCTATGGATAGTTCGTTACATGCCGGTAGTCGCCACTGGCGTGCCGGACCTGCAACCAAGGCGGGGGATTATACGCACAGCCCCCTGCAATCGCAATACAGATACGCCTTCATTATAGCGGCCAAAGTCCCTAAACTGGACCGCCTCAGGAACGGACCCCGAAGCCATGACCATCTACCGCATCGCGCTGCCGACCCCGCTGCGTCGCCTGTTCGACTACCTGCCTCCGGAACAGGCTGCGGCCCGGCCCCTCCCGGGTGTGCGGGTCCGCGTTCCGTTTGGCCGGCGCGAGCTGATCGGCATATTGCTCGACGTGACGACCGAGTCCGACCTTCCGGCCGCGCGACTGAAGCCGGCACTGGAAGTATTGGATAGCGAGCCGCCGCTGCCGCACCACCTGCTGGAGCTGGCCTGCTGGGCTGCCGACTACTACCAGCACCCGGTGGGCGATGTCTTGAACCAGGCTCTGCCGGTTGCCTTGCGCAAGGGCGGCTCGATCGAACAAGCCCCCGAGATCCGCTGGCGGCCGACCGCGGACGCCAGCCTCGACGCGCTGAGCGGCAGGGCACCGCGACAACGCCAGTTGCTCGAACTGCTGTTGCAGCACCCGGAAGGGCTCGGCGCAGACGCGCTGCGCCAATCAGGCTTCACCAACGCACAGCTGAACAGCCTGAATGACAAAGGCCAAGCGGAGTATTTCGAGGCACTGCCGCCTCCGTGCGCTTCCGGGGATGACTCCCAACTGCTGAAGCAGTCGCCACTTGTTCTCAATGAAGAGCAGCAAGAGGCCCTCGACGCGATATGCGCCACGCCGGGATTCAATCCGGTATTACTGCAGGGCATCACCGGCTCGGGCAAGACCGAGGTCTATCTGCAGGCCATAGGCCGGGTCCTGGAGGATGGCCGGCAGGCACTGGTGCTGGTGCCGGAAATCGGTCTGACACCGCAGACCGTCAGTCGCTTCCGCGCCCGTTTTGGCGTCCCGGTTCAGGCCCTGCACTCGAACATGTCGGACCTTCAGCGGCTGGAAGCCTGGCGCCAGGCACGCGAAGGGCTCGCGCGCATCGTCATCGGCACCCGCTCGGCCTTGTTCACTCCGCTCAAGTCCCCAGGCATCATCATCGTCGACGAGGAGCACGACACCTCTTTCAAACAGCAGGAGGGATTCCGCTACTCCGCCCGCGACCTCTCGGTGATGCGCGCCCGCGCCGAGCAGATTCCGCTGGTGATGGGTAGCGCGACACCGTCATTGGAAACGCTGCACAACGCGCTCAGCGGGCGCTATCGCCATGTCCGACTGACCACCCGGGCCGGCAACGCCCGTCCGCCCCGCTTCGAGCTGCTCGACATTCGTCAGCAACCGCTCGACGAAGGCTTGTCGGAAGGGGTCGTAGGCCGCATCCGCAACGAGCTCGCGCAACATAACCAGGTCTTGGTGTTCATCAACCGGCGTGGGTTTTCTCCGGCCCTGATGTGCCATCAGTGCGGCGAGGTCATCGGCTGCGATCGCTGTGATGCCCGCATGACCCTGCACCGCAGCCCGCCCCACCTGCACTGTCACCACTGCGACCACCAGCGCCCGATACCCCGCCACTGCCCCACCTGCGGCAGCGACGACTTCAAGCCCCGCGGCGCCGGCACCGAACGAACCGAGGGCGCGCTGCAGCGGCTGTTTCCCGGTACCGAGGTGATGCGCGTCGACCGGGACAGCACCCAGCGCCGTCACGCCATGCAGACAATCATGGACCGGGTTCACCAGGGCGAACCCTGCATTCTGGTGGGTACCCAGATGCTCGCCAAGGGCCATCACTTTCCCGCGGTGACGTTGGTCGTGATCCTGGATGCGGATGCAGGGCTGTTCAGCGCCGACTTCCGCGGCATGGAACGGACCGCGCAGCTGATTCTGCAGGTCGCCGGCCGCGCCGGCCGCGCCGACCGTCCCGGCACGGTGCTGATGCAAACACACCACGCCGATCATCCAACGCTGATGCAGCTGGTGAACGACGGTTACGAGGCCTTCGCCACCCGAGAACTGGCGCTGCGTCGCGACAGCGCCCTGCCGCCTTTTATTCACCACGCCCTGCTGCGCACCGAAGCCAGCCGCCCCGGGCGCGCCGAGGCGTTTCTCAGCGCGCTATGCGGGCAGCTGGTCGCAGGACGGCTGATGCCTGATAGCGTCCAATACCTGGGCCCGCTGCCCGCGCCGATGGAAAAGCGCGCCGGACACTATCGCGCCCAGCTTCTGCTGCAGAGTTACGACCGCCGTGCCCTGCAGCGGCTGCTCACCGAGCTCTGCCCGCTGCTCGAGCAGCTGCCGCAGGCTCGGCAGGTGCGCTGGAGCCTCGATGTCGATCCCGTGGACAACTTCTGAGTGCAGGGTGGAATAAGCTTGCGAATTCCACCCTGGCCATGACAGCTTCCCCGCGAGCCCTTAACAAGCGGGCTCCGACAAGCGATAATGCGCGGTCGATTCTTATACACCCTGAACCGCTAACGGATACCTGATGAAACAGCATATTGCGGATCTGATCGATTCTGCGCTCGCCACTCTGGTTGCCAACGGCACCCTGCCCTCCGAGGTAGAGCCCAAGGTGATGGTCGAAAACACCCGTGACAAAAGCCACGGCGATTTCGCCTCCAATATCGCTCTGACCCTGGCCAAGGCTGCCCGACGAAATCCGCGTGAGCTGGCCCAGGCGATCGTTGCCGCACTGCCCGCCTCGGCGCAACTCGACCGTACCGAGATCGCCGGCCCCGGTTTCATCAACTTCTTCATGAACGCCGACGCCGCCAGCCGCGTGGTCGAGGAGATCCTCGAGAGCGGCGAGCAGTACGGCCGCCAGCCGGCCAACAGCGGTGACCGGGTGCAGGTCGAATTCGTTTCGGCCAACCCCACCGGCCCGTTGCATGTCGGCCACGGCCGTGGCGCCGCCTATGGTGCAACCGTTTCCGACCTGCTGCAGGCGGCCGGCATTCAGGTGCACCGCGAATACTACGTCAACGACGCCGGGCGCCAGATGAACATCCTCGCCGCCAGCGTCTGGCTGCGTTACCTCGAGCAGTGTGGCGAAAGCTTCGGTTTCCCGAGCAACGGCTACAAGGGCGACTATATCCACGATATCGCCGCCGAACTTAAAAATGCCGAAGGCGAACGCCTGCGCAAAAGCGCGGCAGAGGTGTTCGCCAACATACCGGCGGACGAACCGGCCGGCGGCGACAAGGAACTGCATATCGATGCCCTGATCGAACGCAGCCGCGAACTGCTCGGCGACGAGGACTACAACCGCGTGTTCGATGCCGGCCTCGACGCGATCCTCGGCGATATCCGCGACGACCTCTCGGGCTTCGGCATCGCCTACCAGGAGTGGTTCAGCGAACGCTCGCTGACCACCAGCGGCGACGTCGAAAGCGCGCTGCAGAAACTGCAGGACAAGGGTTACCTGTACGAGGAGGATGGCAACCTCTGGTTCCGCTCCACCGACTTCGGCGACGACAAGGACCGCGTGGTGCGCCGCGCCAACGGCCAGACCACCTACTTCGCGTCCGATATCGCCTACCACATGAACAAGTTCGAGCGTGGCTTCGATCGCGTGGTGAACATCTGGGGCGCGGACCATCATGGCTACATCACCCGCGTCAAGGCCGCGCTCGAAGCCATGGGCTATGATCCGGAACGACTGGTCGTACGCCTGGTCCAGTTCGCCATTCTCTACCGTGGCGAGGAACGGGTGCAGATGTCGACCCGCTCCGGTTCCTTCGTGACGCTGCGCGAGCTGCGCGACGAGGTCGGCAACGACGCCTGCCGCTTCTTCTATGTCACCCGCAAGTCCGAGCAGCACATGGACTTCGATCTGGAGCTGGCCAAGTCCGAATCCAAGGACAACCCGGTCTACTACATCCAGTACGCCCACGCCCGCGTCTGCTCGGTATTGCGCAAACTGGACGAAGCCTCCTGGTCCTGGAACCGCGACGCCGGTCTGGCCAACCTGTCGTTGCTCGACACCGAACACGAGAAGGACCTGATCACCAAGCTCGGCAAGTACCCGGAGACGCTGCAGAACGCGGCCCTGAACTTCGAGCCGCACGTGCTGGCCAACTACCTGCGCGAGCTGGCAAACGACTTCCACTCCTACTACAACGCCCACAAGATGCTGATTGACGAGGCGGAACTGCGCAATGCGCGCATCACCCTCAGCGTCGCCGTACGCCAGGTCCTGGCCAACGGTCTGCGCCTGCTCGGCGTTTCGGCTCCGGACCAGATGTAAGCCCATGGCATCGCGCAAGGACTTCGCCCAGAAGAAAAACCGCTCGTCCGGCGCCAGCCGCAGTCGCAGCAGCGCCCCGTCGAAACCGGCAAAAGCAGCGCCGGCACCTCGCCGGGCGCCGCGCGCGCTGCTGCTGGTCACGCTGGTCGCGGTCGGCGGTCTGGGCTTCGGCCTGTACCGGCTGATAGGGCTGCAGTCCGCGGTGACACCTGAAGTCAGGACCCAGGCCGCATCGCCAGCACCGAAACCCGCTCCGGCGCCGGCGGCTACCGCCAAAACCGCGCCGGCGCCCGCCGCGGATGCCGAAACCCAGCGGCGTTTCGAGTTCTACGACATGCTGCCCAAAAGCGAAGTGGAAGCGCCCCAGGTGGAGGCCTACAAGTCGACACCACGCACCGCCAAGCTCGAGCATAGCTACCTGCTGCAAGCGGGCTCCTTCCGCGATCCCGCCGACGCCGAACGCATGCGCGCCCGGCTGCTGCTGGCCGGCTTGCCGAACGTCACCACCAGTCGTGTCGATGGCAGCAACGGCACCTGGTACCGGGTGCGTAGCGGCCCGTTCACCAACCGCCAGGAGCTGAACAAGGCCGAGAACAAGATGGTCAAGCTCAGTATCCAGCCGATGCAGATCAAACAATAGGGACCAGGCCCTGCTGCGTGTGCCTTCGCCCCTGTTCGCGGCGAGGCACCGCTTCTATGCGTTCATTATTTCCCCGCCAAACTTGAAATTCCCGCCCACGCCTCCATCTATCTCCCAATACGCTGATAGCAGGAGCAACTGATGACAACGATCGTATCCGTGCGCCGGGGCGACAAGGTAGTGGTCGGCGGCGACGGCCAGGTCTCGCTGGGCAACACCGTCATGAAGGGCACGGCCAAGAAGGTCAACATGCTGCCCAAACACCAGGTAATCACCGGCTTTGCCGGGTCCACCGCAGATGCCATCACGCTGCGGGACCTGTTCGAGCAGCAGCTCGACAAACACCAGGGCAATATCGTCACCGCCGTTATTCATCTGGCGCGGGAGTGGCGCAGCGACCGCGTGCTGCGGCGTCTGGAAGCGCTGATGCTGGTCGCCAACAAGGACAAGACCTACCTGATCTCCGGCAACGGCGACGTCATCGAACCGGAAGACGGTGTTATCGCCATCGGCTCCGGCGGCAATTACGCCCTGGCCGCAGCCAAGGCGCTGGTTGCCAACACCGACCTCGGCGCCCGCGATGTGGTCGAGAAGAGCCTGCATATCGCCGCCGATATCTGCGTCTTCACCAACGATAACCTGACCATCGAAGAGCTGGATGCCGTCGCCTGACCGGCAGCTCCCGAGGAGAAAAAGATGTCCAACATGACTCCGCGTGAAATCGTCCACGAGCTGGACCGCCACATCGTCGGTCAGGATAACGCCAAGCGCTCGGTCGCCGTGGCGCTGCGCAACCGCTGGCGCCGCATGCAGCTCGACGAAGAGCTGCGCGCCGAGGTCTCGCCCAAGAACATTCTGATGATCGGCCCGACCGGCGTCGGCAAGACCGAGATCGCGCGCCGGCTGGCAAAGCTGGCCAATGCACCCTTCATCAAGGTCGAAGCAACCAAGTTCACCGAAGTCGGCTACGTTGGGCGCGATGTCGAGACCATCGTCCGCGATCTGGTCGATATGGCGATCAAGATGGTGCGCGAGCAGGAAATGGAAAAGGTCCGTTTCCGTGCCGAGGAGGCCGCCGAGGAGCGCATCCTCGACGCCCTGCTGACTCCGGCCCGTGAAGACTCCTTCGACGCACCGGCGAGCCGCACGGACAGTGCCACCCGCCAGGTATTCCGCAAGAAACTGCGCGAGCACCAGCTCGACGACAAGGAAATCGACATCGAAGTGGCCCAGCCCAAGGTCGGCGTCGAGATCATGTCGCCGCCGGGCATGGAAGAGATGACCAGCCAGCTGCAGAACATGTTCGCCAACATGGGCGGCGGTGGCCGCAAGCAGAGCCGTCGCATGAAGGTCAAGGAAGCCTTCAAGCTGTTGGGCGACGAAGAGGCTGCCAACCTGATCAAGGATGAGGAGATCAAGCAGAATGCCGTTGAGCTGGTCGAGCAGAACGGCATCGTCTTCCTCGATGAGATCGACAAGGTCTGCAAGCGCACCGACAACGCCGGCGCCGACGTCTCGCGCGAGGGCGTACAGCGCGACCTGCTGCCGTTGATTGAAGGCTGCACCGTCAGCACCAAGTACGGCATGGTCAAAACCGACCACATCCTGTTCATCGCGTCCGGCGCCTTCCACCTGGCACGCCCGTCCGATCTGATCCCGGAGCTGCAGGGCCGTCTGCCGATTCGCGTCGAGCTCAATGCACTGACACCGGATGACTTCCGTCGCATCCTGACCGAGCCGAACGCCAGCCTCACCGAACAGTACCGCGCTCTGCTGAAAACCGAGGGCGTTGAGGTGGCGTTCGCCGACGATGCCATCGCCCGGATCGCCGAGCTGGCCTTCCAGGTCAACGAGCAGACCGAGAATATCGGCGCCCGTCGCCTGCACACCATGATGGAACGCCTGCTCGAAGAGCTTTCCTACGGCGCTTCCGACCTCAGCGGCCAGGCGCTGGTAATCGACGCCGATTACGTCAACAAGTATCTTGGCGATCTGAGCCAGGATCAGGACCTGAGCCATTACATACTTTGAGTGTAAGGGCCAGCCGTAGGTTGGGTTTCAACCCAGCACTTGTGGCAGCATTCACAGGTGTTGGGTTGCACTTCGTTCCACCCAACCTACAAACTACAGTTTTGAACTAATAACGGCCCCATGCCCGCGCGACCTAACTTATCCACAGAAGCTGGATGCACCTTATGAAACAGACTCCCCTCCCCTCCGATATCAAGCTGCACCTCAAGTCCCGTACGCTGGAGCTGGTCTACCCGGACGGCAACTTCGAACTGACCGCCGAGTTCCTGCGGGTACACTCGCCATCGGCGGAGGTGCGCGGCCACGGTATCGGCCAGAGCGTGCTGCAGACCGGCAAGAAGCTGGTCGGCATCAAACAGGTCGTGCCTGCGGGCAACTATGCACTGAAAATCGTCTTCGACGACGGCCACGACAGCGGGCTCTACACCTGGGAGTACCTCTACGATCTGGCCCACGACCACGACCGTTACTGGCAGGACTACCTGCAACGGCTTGAGGCAGCCGGCGCATCTCGTGACGGCGGCATGATCGCCCGCGGCTGATTCGGTATTTTCATACCGGACGACTCGCGGGGTACAATGCCGCTAAACCTTTTCAGCAGCGACAGGCGAGCATGAGCGACCAGAAGCACGACAGCACCACCCATTTCGGCTACCAGGAAGTCCCGGTCGAGGACAAGGCGCGGCGCGTCGCCGACGTTTTCCACTCGGTCGCCGCCAAGTACGACATCATGAACGACCTGATGTCCGGCGGTATACACCGGCTGTGGAAGCGCCTGACCATCGAGCAGAGCGGCGTACGCCGAGGCCACCGGGTGCTGGATATCGCCGGCGGCACCGGTGACCTGACGCTGCGTTTCTCGCGGCTGGTCGGCCCCGAAGGCAAGGTGGTACTGGCCGACATCAACGACTCGATGCTCAAGGTCGGTCGCGACAAGCTGCTCGACCACGGCGCCACCGGCAATATCGAATTCGTTCAGGCCAATGCCGAAAGTCTGCCGTTCCCGGACAACTACTTCGACGTCATCACCATCGCTTTCGGCCTGCGCAACGTCACCGACAAGGACGCGGCACTGCGCTCGATGGCCCGGGTATTGAAGCCCGGCGGCAAGGTAATGGTGCTGGAGTTCTCCAAGACCGACAACCCGGCGCTGACCAAGCTCTACGACTTCTACTCGTTCAATATCCTGCCGCAGATGGGCCGCGTCATCGCCAACGACGCCGAGAGCTATCGCTACCTGGCGGAGTCGATCCGCATGCACCCGGATCAGGAAACCCTGAAAGGCATGATGGAAGCGGCCGGTCTCGTCCAGTGCCGCTACCAGAACATGACCGGCGGTATCGTAGCGCTGCACACCGGCATCAAACCCTGACCTCGAGGCGCCGTCATGCCCTTTCCGATGTTGAACGCCACCTTGCTGACTCTGGCCGAACCGAGCATCAACGCGCTGCTGCAGCGCGACCCGGTGACCCTGCGTGAACTGGGCAGACTGGCCGGCCGGGTGGTCGCCGTGGAAGCGACGTCACCGTCGCTGACGCTGTATCTGATTCCGAATGCGGAGGGACTGCAGCTGCAACAGCACTATGGCTCGGAGCCGGATGCGCGCATGTCCGGCAGCGCAGGCGCGCTGTTTCGTCTGATCAGCAGTGACGACAAGGCTTCCGCGCTGTTCGGCAAGGGCGTCACGATCAGCGGCGACAGCGCCCTGGCGACCCGGCTGCAACAGATCCTGGCCGACGCGGATATCGACTGGGAAGGCCTGCTGGCGGATATCATCGGCGACCTGCCTGCGCACCAGGCGAGCCGCTTCCTGCGCTGGCAACGCGACTACTGGCGTCAGGCCGGCAATAGTCTGAGCCACAATCTCGGCGAATTCCTGCAGGAGGAGGCACAGCTGCTGCCCCCGCGTCCGGAGCTGGAGGCTTTCATGGCCGACGTCGATGCCCTGCGCCAACGCAGCGACCGGGTCGAAGCCCGGCTGCAGCGTCTGCTAGACCGCCTCGACCGGGACGCGTGACTTGCGGCTTCCTGCCGCAGGTTGGGTGAAGCGGCGAAGCCGCGAAACCCGACACTATGCCTCGGTGGCACCTGAAACCCATCGATCTGTAAAGCGATCGGTATGATGGGTTGTGCGATGCCCGTAACGCTGGGGAAGCGTTGACCTGTGTGCCAATGCATCACTTTGCCCATCCTACGCGGCTCACCGCTGACCGCTTACTCCCTCCCTCTCAAAACGGTTTGACCACCACCAGTATCAGGATCGGCACGAAGATCAGCAGCGGCAGCTCGTTGAACAGGCGAAAATAGCGGCCGCTGCGGTCCAGCGTGCCTGCCTGCAGGCGCTTCAGGTAGGCCCGGCACCAGCCGTGATAGCCGAGCAGCAGCGCCACGAACACCAGCTTGGCGTGCAGCCAGCCGCCGCTGAAGCCGAATCCCAGCCAGAGCCAGAGCCCCAGTGCCAGCGTAAAGACCGCCATGATGGTCATGAAACCGTACAGCTTGCGGGCCATGATCGCGAGTCGCGATACGTCCTGACCGGCTTCCCGCCCCTCGACGTAGTGAACGAAAATCCGCGGAAGATAGAATATCCCCGCCATCCAGCTGGTCATCGCCAGAATATGAAATGTCTTGACCCAAAGCATGCTTGGACTCCCGGTGACAGTAGCAGGCATGATACTGAAACCCTGCAGAAAAACTGAACTATCAACACAGGAAATTCCGCTTTTTCTGTGAGCGGGTACCCGATAGCCTGAGTACAACGAACTCGGGAGAACCCAGTGATGACAGAACGTACCCTCGAACGCCGCGTCCAGGGCATGCCGGCATCGGACGGCGCCGGCGTGCGCCTCAACCGCGTTATCGGCACACCGGCGCTGAAGCACCTGGACCCATTCCTGATGCTGGACGAATTCAAGTCCGACAGCGCCGACGACTATATTGCCGGCTTTCCGTCTCACCCGCACCGGGGCTTCGAAACCGTGACCTATATGCTCGCCGGCCGCATGGAGCATCGCGACCACCTCGACAACGTCGGTCTGCTCGAAGCCGGTGGCGCCCAGTGGATGACCGCCGGCCGCGGCATCATTCACTCGGAGATGCCGCAGCAGCAGGAAGGCCTGATGTGGGGCTTTCAGCTGTGGATCAACCTGCCGGCGGCGGAAAAGATGCAGCGGGCCCGCTACCGGGACCTGGCGCCGGACGATATCGCTGAAGCCCGGGACGAACAGGGCGTCGAGCGCCGGGTCATTGCCGGTGACTCGCTTGGTGTCGTCGGACCTGTCGGCGGCCTAAGCGTCGACCCGCTGATGGTCGATATCCGCATGCCCTCAGGAAGCGACATCGCGCATCCGGTGAAGTCCGGACATCGTGCTTTCGTCTACGCCTATCGCGGTGCGGTAAAGATCGCCGACGAGACTCTGACAGCGGGCCAGCTGGGTATCCTGCGCGACGGCGACCGGGTCCGCCTGACTGCCGACGGCGACTCCGGCGTGTTGCTGCTGGCGGCACGGCCCATTGGCGAGCCGATCGTTCAGTACGGCCCCTTCGTGATGAACAGCAGCGAGGAGATCGAGCAGGCGCTTCGGGACTACCGCGACGACCGGCTCACAGAGTGACGGGATGGCGCCGAAAACCGGCATTCGGAGGGAAAATGGCGAGCGTGGCGTAACCGAAATGAGCCGCTTTTCAATCAGGCGATGGCAACACAGGTGGTTTCTCGGCAGCCTGCTAAACTTCCGGTAACATCAAACGGATGTTTTATACCTATTCGCTCCGCCGCCCAGGGCGGCCTCAGCAGAGGGACCTGCCATGCTCCGCAGAATCGCCACCGCCCTGCCCGCCGTACTGATCCTCGGCGCCTGCAGCAACCTGCCGCCGTCCGCCCCGGTCAACAATGTAGTCTGGCTCGAACAGGGGGACGACTGGACAGGCGCAAACCGTGACTGGTTCCATCATGTCAGCCAGGGCACCGCGACCCTGCCAATCCCGTTCGAATGGTTCATGGCGCTGGAACAACCCGGCATCAACCTGTTCGGCGCCGGCAAGCTGGTTTCATCGCCGGATTACCTGGCCCGGCTTGGCTTCATCCCCGGTGAGATCAACCGCTTCAACCAGAGCGGGCTTCCGGTCGGCTTCGCTGTCGACTACAACGTCACCAGCCCGGTGGACGGACGCCAGTATAATGCCATCGGCTTCACCTGCGCCGCGTGCCACACCGGCCAGATGACCTACCAGGGCACCTCGATCCGCTATGACGGCGGGCCGGCGGTCACCGATATCACCGAGTTCACCATCGTGCTGTTTCTGGCGATGTCCGAAACCCGGTACAGCGACGTCCGCTTCAACCGCTTCGCCGCCCGGGTACTGGGCGAGCGTAACACCGAGGCGAACCGTACCGCGCTGAAAAAAGCCTTCTCGAAAAACCTCATGGAACTGATCGACCTGCAGCTCAAGACCATCGAGGCCGAGGAACAGCGTGAGATCGTTGCCGAGATCGACCAGAGCGGCGAGAGCCGCACGCTCAAGGATATCGCCAAGGGCCTCAAGGCCAGCCTGAAGAACGTCGAGGGCTTTACCCGTCTCGATGCCCTGAACCGGATCGGCAACCAGGTGTTCGCGTTGGATGCGAACATGCCGCACAACTTCGTTACCCCCAATGCACCGGTAAATTACCCCCACATCTGGTCGTCGTCCTGGTTCGAGTGGGTGCAGTACGACGGCTCCATCATGCAGCCGATGGTTCGCAACGCCGGCGAGGCGTTGGGGGTCGCGGCGCTGGTCAACCTGGAACCCGGTGAACGGCATTTCGACTCCACCGTCAAGGTCGATTCCCTCTACCGTATCGAACAGATGCTGGCCGGTAGCGTGCCTCCCTTCGAGGCCGGTGCCTTCACCGGCCTCGGGGCGCCGGCCTGGCCCGAACAGATACTCGGCAGCATCGACCGCGAGCAGGCCGCTGCGGGCGCGGCACTTTACAGCGAGCTGTGCCAGGGCTGCCACCTGCCGCCGACCGGAGACCCGGCCTTCTGGGACGAAAAATACTGGGCCGTCAAGAATGACGCCGGGGAGCGGCTGTTGCGCCTCAAGATCATACCCGCCGGCGAGATCGGTACCGACCCGGCACAGTCGCGGGTACTGGCCGAGCGCAAGGTTGACACCCGCGGCCTCGGCATCGACACCGAGGTCTATGCCGGCTGGGACTGCCAGCCGCTGCACGTCACTGAAGCCGAAGACGCCTCCTTCGCCTTCTCGCTGGGAGCTGTGGTACAGGAGACCACCGCCTACTGGTACCGCCAGCACGGCATCGGCGATGCCGAACAGCGCCGTATGAACGGCGAACGACCCAACTGCCTGCAGGCGCCCGGTGGTTACAAGGCCCGGCCGCTCAACGGTATATGGGCCACGGCGCCCTTCCTGCACAACGGTTCGGTACCGGACCTGTATGCGCTGCTATCGCCGGTGGCGGACCGCCCCGACAGCTTCTACCTCGGCAATCGCGAATTCGACCCGGTCCGCGTCGGCTACCGCAGCGAGGCGGTTACCGGGCTCACCCGGCTCGACACGTCCCTGCCCGGCAACCACAATAGCGGCCACGAGTTCAGCGACGAAGAGGGCCCCGGCGTGATTGGCCCGGCCCTCAGCGAGGCCGACAGGATGGCGCTGATCGAATATCTCAAGACACTGTGATACGTATGGCGTAAGGATCGTAGGATGGGTCAGGCGATGCGACCGCACGGGCTTCACGCTTTGCATTGCGGCCCGGGCATCGCGGCCCCATCATATCGATCGCCGTACAGATCGATTGGTTTCGGGTGGCAACATGCCATCCCGAAACGCCTGGTGCTGGGTCCGCTCCCACGTCGCTTGACCCAACCTGCATTGCTACATCGCTCGCGCCGCGCGCTACTACGTCCGCGGCCTTACGCCTCACCGCTCACCTGACTTACCAGGGTAATTCCGAGCCGTCCCAGCTTAAAAACCGCCCGCTGGGTCCACCCCGGGCCTCCTCCAGCACCTGCAGCAGCTGCCGAACCGTGCGATCGACGCTGAACAGTTTTTCCGGCGGCACCCGCGCACTGAACGGTGCCGAAAGCTCGGTGGCGGTGGTGCCGGGATGGAGGCATAGCAGCTGCAGGTGAGGAAAACGCCGGCTCATTTCAATCGCGGCGGTTTTCATCAGCATATTGAGCGCCGCTTTCGAGGCTCGGTAGCTGTACCAGCCGCCGAGCTGATTCTCGCTGATGCTCCCCACCCGCGCCGAAATCACGGCGAACTGGCTCGAGGTATGATGCACCAGTAGCGGATGCAGATGTTTGAGCAGCATGAGCGGCCCCAGCGCATTGACCGCCATCGAGTGCTCGAACCAGTCTCCGGAGAGCTGCGCCAGACTTTTTTCCGGTCCCCGGTCGCCCTTGTGCAGCACCCCGACGCAGCAGACCGCAAGTTCCAGAGGCTCCAGCAACTGCTCTTCGATCTGCGCGACCGTAGCGCGTATGCCCGCCTCGTCGGTCAGGTCCAGCGCGATGGGGTGCAGCTGCCCCGGGTGCCTTGACGCCAGTTCCTCCAGCCCCCCCAGACTGTCCGGCTGGCGGTAACTGGCATACAGGTTCCAGTCCCGCTGCAGCAGGGCTTTGACGAATCCCAGGCCAATACCCCGGGTCGCGCCAGCTACCAGTGCGGTCGGCATGCTATCCCCCTTGCGGTCGCTCCGATGATGCTTTCAGTCTATACGAGAATGGACCGGCGACCGCTCACTGCGCCAACAACCCGCGCAGTTCCGAGTGCCGCGCATCGGACAGCGCCCGGCGATAGAGGTCCTGCCGACGCAGGTCGTCGATTATATCGGGCAACAGATGCCCGAGTGCATCCGCGTTGAGGCCAGGCGCAACACGCGGATCATAGAGTATCCGCAGCAGGCTGCAGTCGAGATCGGTCAACAAATCATCCGGGCTGAGATCGTTGAAAACTGAGGGATAGGCCAGCTCGGAGTCGTTGGCCAGGCCCAGCGCCTGGGTCAGCTCCTCGACGATGCAGGCCACCAGCTTGCCGTGCATGCGCGCCTGATCGACAGGAATCACCGCGGCGGCGCTCCGGATAACACCTTTTTGGCTGTGCAGGCCGCCCATGCAGACAGCCCCGTGCATATAGCGCACCGCGCCGGGCCCGAGCTCACGCGCCAGATCCTCCGCCCAGCGGTCTGCTCGGGTGAAGACCAGCACCAGATTGGCGCGTTCGCGCACGCCGACCCTGGCGATATCGAGCCCGGTGATGGCACCGAGGTGGCGCAGGTGCATATCGGTCAGGCGTTCGTGCAGCACCCGGTCGCCGACACGGTGATCGATCCAGACCCGCACCGGTTGTTGCCATTTGCGGATCTGCGCCGGACCATCGCCATGCTCGACCGTCAGCGCGACCGCAGCAAAGATCTGTGCCAACCGCTGCGGCTGCTGCCAGCGCTCGCTTGCCACCGCCGGCCACGATAGCAGCGCGAACAGCAGCAGCCAGCGAGCGGACATCAGAGCACCGCAGTCTGGCGCTCGAGGATATCGACCAGTTCGACGTCCAGGCGGTCACCCGACTCGATCGGCCCGACACCGGCGGGGGTGCCGGTCAGAACCACATCGCCGGGCTCCAGCGTGAAGTAGCGGGATATGTAGCTCAATAACGGTAGTACCGGGTTGAGCATGTAGCGGCTGTTGCCGTCCTGGCGTGTTTCGCCATTGACCCGAAGCCGGATCTGCACGTCCTGCAGGTCCTTGACCTGATCGGCGGGCACGAAGGCCGACAGCGGGCAGGCGCCGTCGAACGCCTTGGCTTTTTCCCAGGGGTGGCCCTGGCACTTGAGATCGTCCTGCAGGTCGCGCAGTGTCAGGTCCAGTGCCAGGCCGACACCGACGATAGCGTCCGCTGCACTCTGCTCGTCCGCCGCTTTGAGTCGTTTGCCGATCAGGATCGCCATCTCGGTCTCGAAGTGCACCCGCCCCAGACCATCAGGAATCGCGAAAGGCTCTTCAAGCGGCACCACCGCGGTCGACGGCTTGATGAACAGCATCGGCACCACCGGTACCGGATTGTTCAGTTCCGCTGCGTGATCGGCATAGTTGCGACCGACACAGACAACCTTGCCCAACGGCAGGTCGGCCATACGGCCGTCGCTATAACGGTGATGATAGGACATGACGACTCCCGGTCAGTTGGATCCAGCGAGGCCCCATGATAGCCCTGGCGGCGCGGACGTGCCACTGAGCCTCAGACTAGGGGCTGTTGACGTTTGCGGACGCTTCCGCATACGTCAACAACCCCTAACGCCGGCTGACGCATTTCGCTGCGGTACAGCAGCAGACTCAGAGTCAGCGTTACGACGAGTATCAGCAGCGACGCTGCTACGACCCCGGTCCAGCCATAACCGTGCCAAAACGGCGAAAGATAGAAACCACCGCAGCTTGCCCCAAGGTAATAGAACACCAGATACAACGAGGAGGCGCTGGCACGGGCCTGCTCGGCATGGCGGCTGACCCAGCTGCTGGCTGTCGAGTGGGCGAAGAAAAAGCCAAAACTATTGATCAGAAAACCGGCAATGATCGCCCCCAGCGTCGGGGTCAGCGTCACCAGCGTCCCGCACATCAGCAGCAGCACACCCAGCGCCATGCACAGGGGCTGCGACAGGTGCTGTGCGACGCGCCCGGACAGTGCCGAGCCGACAGTGCCGCTCAGGTAGGTCAGGAACAGCATGCCCAGAAACTGGGCCGAAAGGCCATAGGGCGCTTCGGCCAGCATGAAGGTGGCGTAGCTGTACTGGTTGATGAAGATGAAAAAATTCAGTCCGCCGATCAGGTAGGCGCCGAGCAGCAACGGGTTGCGCAGATGCCCGCCCAGATCACGCAGCATCAGCGCCGGGCGCAGTGGCTTGGCGCTGAAACCACGGGAAGGAGGCAACAACAGGGCGACCGCCGCCAGCAGCACGGCGCTGACACATGCCATCACCGCAAAGGCCTGGGACCAGCCGAAATGCTCGCCGACGAAACCGCCGACCAGGCGACCGCCGACACCGCCCAGGGTGTTGCCGCTGATATAGAAGCCGACCGCGAGCAGCAGCGCCCGACGGCTGAACTCGTCGCCCATGTATGCGATGGCAATCGCCGGAAGACCACCGAGGAGGAAGCCCTGCAAGGCCCGTAACGCCAGCAGCAGGCCATAGCTTTCGGTGAACGCGAGCGCCAGGGTGGTGACGGTCACACCCGCCATCGTCAGCAGTATGATACCGCGCCGCCCGAGCGCGTCCGACAACGGGCCGTAGAATAAAAGAGAGAGTCCCAGGGTGAGCGTCGTAACGGTGAAGCTCCAGCCTGCCTGAAGCGGGGAGATAGCGAAATCTGCCGCGATCATCGGTAGCAGCGGCTGCGTTACATAAACATTGGCGAAAATCATCACCGAGCCCAGACAAAGTGCCAGGGTCGCCCGCCAGAATGCACGACTGCCCGCTTCTATCATCACACCACCTGTTCATTTATCAACCAGTGGGCAGAGCTTAACGCTTCGCAATTCATCATAAAAATATATACTCCTTATCAATATGATAAGAGACTCTTATGCCATGGATGTAAAACCCCTGCGGTACTTCAGCGAAGTCGCCCGCCACAACAGTTTCACCCGCGCCGCCGAGGCGCTACACGTCGCCCAGCCGGCGGTGAGCATGGCAATTCGCAAACTCGAGGCCGAACTCGAACTCACGCTGTTCCATCGCCAGGACCGCCGGGTCAGCCTCACCGACGAGGGCTCCCGGCTGCTTGGGCACGCGCACCGTATCCTTCAGGCGGTCAGCGACGCCCAACTCGAGATGGAGGAACTGCGCGGGCTGAGCCGGGGCGAGGTTCGCGTCGGTATCCCCAGCATGCTGGGCTCATACTATTTCCCGCCTATCCTGATGGCCTTTCGCCACCGCCACCCGAACCTGAAACTGTCGGTGGTCGAAGCGGGTACCGGCTCGTTGCAGCAGATGCTCGAGGCGGGCTCTCTGGACCTGGCCGTGATCGTCGCCGAACAGGTACCGGATGAACTGGAAGCCTGCAGTTTCCTGCGCGAGCAGATGATGGTGACAGTCGCCCGGGAACACCCGTTCGCGCGCCAGGCGGATATCACGCTGGCGGACTTCTTTGCCCAGGAGCTGGTAATGTTCCCGCAGGGCTACTTCCATCGACGCGTCGTCGACCGCCTGGCCAGCGCATCGGGCTGGACACCCGAAATCGGGTTCGAGACCAGCCTGCTGCCGTTGATCAAATCGATCGTCACGCAGGGCTTCGGCATCTCGACGTTGCTGGAAATGGTGCTGCGGGATGATCCGGACCTGGTGGCGGTCCCCTTTTCCGAACCGGTCTGGCTCGATCTGTCGATCGCCTGGCGCCGCGACGGCTACCTGTCGCGGGCCAACCGCGCTTTCGTCGATTTTGTGCTCGAGCAGGCGGGGACAGAAAAAAGCTAAAGGCGGCAAACTGGAGGGTGGGTGCAGCGATGCACTGGCAACCTGAGCGACACAGCTAATCGGGATATGGGCATCGCGGAACCCGCAACATCGATCGAAGTGCAGTTCGATTGGTTTCGGCCGGCACTACAATGTGCTGGGCCCGCTCCTGCGTCGCTTGACCCAACCTACGAACTGTTAACTTTCAACTGTTCCCTCTATGATTCAGCCTTTCATTCAGAGAGGACCTAAAATGTTGCACGTTAACGAGTATTTCGAAGGCAAGGTCAAATCCATTGGCTTCGAGAACAGTGAAGGCCGCGTGACCACCGGCGTGATGGAAGCCGGTGAGTACGAGTTCGGTACCAGTGAAAAGGAACGCATGGTCGTGTGCAGCGGCGAGCTGATCGTCAAGCTGCCCGGTAGCGACGAATTCCAGTCCTTTCCGTCCGGCACCGCATTCGATGTTGACGCCAACCAGAAGTTTCAGCTGAAGGTCGAGCAGGCGACAGCCTACCTCTGTTTCTACGGCTGAGCCGCGAAGCGAGGAAACGAGGCCGGGTGCAATGCCCGGCCCTGCTGACTGTTAAAAAACACTGCGTCGTTTCTACAGCGGTACCCGCGGCGCGTGTCGGTTAGTTTTCGAACTCGACAGAACCCGCTACTCCCCAGACTGCAGCCCGAAAGCCAACGTAAAATGGCCTCCCTTGGCGGCCACCACGCCGCCGTCAGGCTCCAGAACAGCTCATATAAAGTTGAATAAATTTCCAGCAAACACGCCTCCTATACCAAACTCATTCATATAAGTCTGTGCTACCATATCGCTCCTTAACCGCCCGCCATTTTACTGAACGAGTCCCACAGAAATGAGCAAGAGCACTTCTCTGGAAAAAAGCAAAATCAGGATTCTGCTGCTGGAAGGTGTACACCAGTCCGCGGTCGATACCCTGACTGCACAGGGTTACACCAACATCGAGTACCTCACGGGTTCGCTGCCGGAAGAGGAGCTGATCGCGAAGATCAGAGATGTTCACTTCATCGGCATCCGCTCCCGTACCCAACTGAACGAAAAGGTACTGGCTGGAGCCGAGAAGCTTGTCGCGATCGGCTGCTTCTGTATCGGCACCAACCAGGTCGACCTCTCGGCCGCGACCGAACGTGGTATTGCCGTCTTCAACGCACCCTACTCCAACACCCGCTCCGTCGCCGAGCTGGTGCTGGCTGAAGCCATCATCCTGCTGCGCGGTGTTGCAGAGAAGAACGCCAAGGCTCACCGCGGTATCTGGCAAAAAAGCGCGAATAACTCCTACGAGATACGTGGCAAGAAACTCGGCATCGTCGGCTACGGCAGCATCGGCTCCCAGCTGAGCGTAATGGCCGAGTCCCTGGGCATGGAGGTTTTCTTCTATGACGTCGTCACCAAGCTGCCGCTGGGCAACGCGACCCAGCTGGGCTCGCTCAAGGAACTGCTGTCGACCTGTGATGTGATTTCGCTGCACGTGCCGGAAACAGCCGCCACCAGGAACATGATGGGAGCCGACCAGTTCGCGCAGATCAAGGAAGGTTCCATCTTCATCAACGCCGCCCGCGGCACCGTAGTCGAGATCGACGCCCTCTGCGCCGCACTCGCCAACGGTCGCGTACTGGGAGCTGCGATCGACGTGTTCCCGGTCGAGCCGCGCACCAACAACGACGAGTTCATATCGCCGCTGCGCGAATTCGACAACGTCATCCTGACCCCACACGTCGGCGGTTCGACGATGGAAGCACAGGAGAATATCGGTTACGAAGTCGCCGAGAAGATGGTCAAGTACAGCGACAACGGCTCGACCATTACTTCCGTCAATTTCCCGGAAGTGGCGTTGCCGGCACACGCCAACGTGCACCGCCTGCTGCATGTGCACCGCAACATCCCCGGTATTCTCAGCAAGATCAACACGATCTTCTCCGAGAACAACATCAACATCTCGGGTCAGTACCTGCAGACCAACGAGAAGGTCGGTTACGTGGTCATCGACGTCGATGCCGATTATTCCGAAGTCGCGCTCGAGAAGATTACCGAGATCGAGGGCACTATCCGCGCCCGCCGTCTGTTCTGACGCGTCCCGGCGGGGGCTTTCCTGGCGGCCCCCGCCGACTATACTGCCTCTGCCAACATCCGATTGGGAGGCACTCGACCATGTCCACAACCTGGATACTCGCAGCCAGCCGCAGCCAGGCGCGCGTTTTCAGCGCTGACACCCCATCAGCCGACCTCGCCGAGATCGAACAACTTCAGCACGAAGAGGGCCGCCTGCACGAAGGCGACTTGGTAAGCGACGGGCCTGGCATCAGTTCCGGCGTCGCCGGTCGCGGCGGCAATCAGATGCAGCGAGACGAAACAGCCCGCCGGCAGGAGTCGGAACTCTTCGCCCGCCAGCTCTGCGACCTGCTCGACGAAGGGCTGCAGCAGAAACGCTTCGACCAGCTGTATCTCCTCTGCGAACCCGGTTTTCTGGGCCTGATCAGGCCACTGCTGTCGACCGCTGTGAAACAACACCTCAAGTCCGAGGTGCAAAAGAACCTGGTTGCCAGATCTGCGCAGGAGATCCGGGCGGCACTGCCGCAGTATCTGTAAGCGAAGACCTCAGGCAGCGCGTCGAACCTGTCCGAGCAAGCGCCCGATCGGCTCGAAAGCCCGCAGCCGCAATGCCGGGCTTTCGTTCACCAGATGATGCCGCGCGCCGTCGATCAGTTCGAGGCGACGCGATGGGTACAGTTTTTCCAGCACCTGCAGGTTATGGCGCCAGTCCACGGTGCCGTCATCGGTTCCCTGCACCACCAGCGGCGCTCCCGCCAGGGACGGGCAGGCCTCGATCGTCTCAATCCACTCCAACATGGCCCGCACCCAACTGACGGCCACGTAGGGGTGCTGCAACGGATCTTCCTCGCGCACGAAACGGACGAACGCGGCATCGTGGGAATTGTTCGAATACATGCGCCGTACGTACTTGAGAAAACGACCAAACCAGCGGTACTTGCGCTGAATCACCTGCAGCTCCATCGGGCGCACCAGCGGCGCCAGGAAAACCCGGCCGGCGACCGGCCAGTCCAGCCTGGTGTCGTCGCGTGCAAGTCGCTGCTGCTCCATCAATACCGCCGCGCCGGTACTCTGACCGATCAGTACCCAGGGGCCGGACAGGTCCGCGCGATGTCGTTCAAGCAACAGCGAAAGCTGCCCCGCATAGCTGGAAAAATGATCGATCGACAGCGCCGGACCGCTCGACAGGCCGTGTCCGGGCAGATCGTAGATCAACACCCGCCAGTTACGCTCCAGCAGGTAACCGATCAGGTGCCGATAAAGGCCGGCATGGTCCATATAGCCGTGCACCAGCACCGCAGTCCCATCGGCTTCACGCAGCGGACGAAAGCACTGCGCGACCAGCGACAGCGAACCGATGCGCTCGATACCGGCGCTATAGTGGCAGCGCGTCATCAGCGGTGACAGGCCGTAGAACTCCAGATAGGCTTGCAGTGAGGGCGCGCACAGGGTGGTGCCGGCCGGAGAAAAG
This sequence comes from Oceanospirillaceae bacterium, assembly GCA_013373085.1. Classification (GTDB taxonomy): domain Bacteria; phylum Pseudomonadota; class Gammaproteobacteria; order Pseudomonadales; family Balneatricaceae; genus Marinobacterium_A. The sequence goes on from JABXIM010000165.1 coordinate 36,315, forward strand.
ACTTCCAGCCCGTCACGGATCTGTCTGGGATCGATCACTGTCATGCTATTCCCCGCACATCGTACAGCGCACATGCTCCGCATGCCGGCCCGTTGCTCGACGGCCACCAACCTGCATCTGCCCCCAGGCCGTTCACATGCCATAAAAGCGGCCCGCAGCACTATGCCGTCACGTTCGAGCAGCCATACCGGCTTATCCGGCGGCTTTCTAAGAACTATATTAGAGATCAATCCGTTAGTGCGAGCTTACAGCCATATGAAAGATTGGTTGCCGGCAATCCTGTGGCTGGCATTGTTGCTGGCCCTCCCCGCTGCGGCCGATACCGGCGACGAGATCGAACAGGTAACTTCCCGGCTGCAGCAATACCAGTCCGATTCCCTCACCGCGGACGAGCAGGCGACCCGGGAGAAACTGCAGAAGGCTCTGGATGCCCTGGAGCATTGCCAGGACCTGCAAAAACGGATCGCCGACCTGCGCCAGGAGCTTGTTGACCAGCCGGACCAACTGGCCGAACTGAAGCGCAAACCACAACCGCACGCCGCGGAAGAGGTCCCCGAAAGACTCGAAGCGCTGGACAGTGACCGGCTGCAGCAACGCCTGACGCTGGTCAAGGCGTCGCTGCTGGAACAGCGCAAAGAGCACGAGCGGCTGTTGCAGGAGGGCGAACGGGTCGAGCAGAAACGGCTCAGCCTTCGCGAGCAGCTGTCGCTACTGAAGCGGGAGGAGGGTGCCAGCCAGAGCCCGAGCGCCGCCCCCCAGGACGAAGCCTCGCAACTGCTGCAGAACGCACAGTTCGAGGAGCGCAACCTGCAGATGCAGGCCCTCGAACTCGAGCTGCTAACGCTGCCCGGGCGCGCGGAAATCAATGCCCAGCAGCTCGACGTGCTGAATCGCAGTATTTCCCGCAACGAAACCGCGCTGGAGCGGCTTGAACAGGCGCTGCGCGAGCGGTTGCGCAGCCAGAGCGAACAAGCCCTCAGCGAGCTTCTAAGCAGCGGACTACAGGACTCCGACCCCGCCGTACAAACCGCCACCAAGACGAATGTCGCCCTGAGCAAAGAAATGAGCGGGGTACTCAACGATATCGAAGCGGCCGACAGCCAGCGCCGTCAGCTCGAGCAGCACCTCAAGTCCGTCGACGAGGCATACCGCACCATCTCGCAACAACTGGAGCTCGAAATCCGCTACGTGGGCACCGAACTGCATCAGCTGCTCGCCGGCCTGACCCGGCCACTGAACACCGAGGGCACACGCTCCAGGATCAACGAGCTGCGCCTGCGCAACCTGCAATTGAGCAAGAACGTGATCAACGCCGAGCAGATTCTGCGCGGCGACGCCTCCCCGCCCGCGCCGCCCCCTGCCGGCGATGCGCTGCAACGCTACCGCAACGTGCTCGGCAATCGCATCGACCTGCTCGAACAGTTGCGAGATGCCAATCTCAACCTGATCACCGAGCTGTCGACGCTGCTCTCCGTCCAGACCAGCATCAACGAGCGTACCGACCAGGCCCGCGATCTGATCAACCAGAAACTGCTCTGGCTGCCCAGCGCGGCACCGATCGGTTTCGACTGGTTCTCCCAGATCTCCGCGAGCCGGCAACTTCTCAGCGACCACTGGCAGCAGCTACGGCCGAATATTTCGCTGCAATATTCGCCGAAACTGCCTCTGTCATTGACCTGGCTGGCACTGCTGACGCTGGTCGCTCTCTGGCTGGCGCCGTATCAGAAACGCAAGAAAAAGCTCTGGCGCCAGCAAATCGGCAATGTGATGCAAGACCGTTTCTGGAATACCCTGCGGCTGTTGCTGTTCGCACCGCTGATCGCCCTGCCGCTGCCACTGCTGTTCTATATCCTGGCCACCAGCGCCCTGGACCAGTCAATGGCCGAATTCTACGCCATCAGCCCGCTACTGCTGACCGCCGCAGTCGTCATATGGAGCGTCCACTGCCTGTGGATCTGGCTGAGCCCGTCGGGACTCTTCAGCTGCCATTTCGGCCTCGATGCCGAGCTGGCACTGATCCTGCGGCGGCGCCTGATGATACTGTTCCTGCTGGGCCTGCCACTGTTGCTGACGGTCACCTATATCCTCCGCACCCCGCTGGACACCGAGGTCCTCAAGCCCGGGCTGGAGCGGCTGCTGATGCTGATGCTGACCGGGCTCATTACCCTGCTCTGGGGCAGCCTGCTGCCGTATTCACCTCAGATCAACAAGCTCAACGGCGGCGATCACTGGTGGCTGCGGGCTGAGCTATGGCTTATCGGACTGGTTGCCTTCAACGGGGTGCTGGTGGTGCTGATGCTGATCGGCTACGTCTTCACCGCCCAGGTGCTGATGCTGATACTGCTGAAAATTCTGCTGGTATGCCTCGCCGTCTTCATCATCCACCGGCTCGCGCAGCGCTGGCTGCTGATCGCCGAGCGCAAGCTGTCGTTCGACCGTGCGCTCGCGCGCCGCGCCGAAATTCTTTCGGCACGGGAGAAGAAAAAGGAAAACAGGGACGAAGAACCGCCGGTCAGTACCGATTACCTCAACATTCAAACCATCTCCGAACAGTCCCGCAAATTGCTGTCGACCCTCTGCTTGCTGCTGCTGCTGGTCCTGCTGTGGATCATTGTTGGCGGCTTTCTCCCGGCGCTCGGCGTGCTCGACCAACTGGTCCTCTGGTCCAGCCTGAGTACCGGCGAATCCGGCGAGTTCCTGGCCAACGTCACTCTAAAGGACCTGCTGTTCGCCTCGCTGCTGCTCTGGCTCAGTTTCCTTGGCGCCTCCAACCTGCCCGGCCTGCTGGAGCTGCTGGTGCTGCGCCACATGACACTGGCTCCCGGCACCGGCTACGCGGTGACGACCCTGATACGCTATACCCTGATCATGGCCGGCATCCTCATCAGTGCCGACGCTCTCGGACTACAGTGGTCGAAACTGCAGTGGCTGGTGGCGGCCCTGGGCGTGGGCCTCGGTTTCGGCCTGCAGGAAGTCGTGGCCAACTTCGTCTCGGGCCTGATCATCCTGTTCGAAAAGCCGGCCCGGATTGGCGACACCGTCACCATCGGCGGGGTCAGCGGTACCGTCACCCGCATCCAGATGCGCAGTACCACCGTCGTCGACTGGGATCGCAAGGAAGTGATCATACCGAACAAGACCTTCATCACCGACCAGTTGGTCAACTGGTCGCTGACCGACCCCACCACCCGCATCGTGATCTTCGTAGGGGTCGCCTATGGCTCCGATACCGAACGGGCGCGGGCGCTGATGGTCGAGGCGGCGCAGGAAACCGAACGGGTCCTGACGGATCCGGCTCCCGAAGCCTTCTTCACCGGTTTCGGCGCCAGCACGCTGGATCTGGAATTGCGCCTGTTCGTCAGCGGTATGGCGGACCGGCTGGAGGTGACGCACCGAGTCAATACCGCGATCGCCCGCAAGTTCGCCGATGCCGGTCTGGAAATTGCTTTCCCTCAGCTGGACGTGCATCTTCATCGTACGCCTTCAGCAAAAGGAGACACCTGAATGTCGAATAATGGCAAGCTGATGTACAGCTGCACGCTGCCGCTACGCTGGGGAGATATGGACGCCTATGGCCACGTCAACAACGCCACCTACATCCGCTACCTCGAGGAAGCCCGGGTGCAGATGCTGGCCGCCATGGGCGCCGGGTTGCAGACCGAGACCCGGGCGCCGGTGATCGTCAACGTCGGCTGCACCTTTCTCCGCCAGCTGACTTATCCCGACGCGGTGCGGATCGATTGCTACGCTTCCGCCCCCGGGCGCTCCAGCTTCATGATCGAGTACTGCCTGTATGCCGAGTCCGATCCTGCGGCGCTGGCCGGCGAAGGCTACTCCAAGGTCGTCTGGATCGACCGCGAGACGAACCGTTCAGTGCCGCTCCCCGAAGCTATTCGAAGCCAGATAAAAGCCTGAGCCCCAGCCCCGGACCGGCCCAACCGCATCACGAAAAAGGAGTTTCAACATGTCGCAGGATCTCGAACGGATGGTAACCAATACCGATAACAGCGAAGGCGGCACCGCCCGGATCATCTACATTCTCTACCTGGTCAGCCTGGTGGTCGGTATCACGGCGCTGATCGGCGTGGTGATGGCATATGTTTACAGGAGCGAAGCACCGGCCTGGCTGCGTGAACACTATCGATGGCAAATCAGGACATTCTGGATCGGAATTCTGTATACATTTTTCGCTTCACTGCTCACCGGGATCGGGGTCGGCTTCCTGCTTCTGCTGGCCACACTGGTCTGGTTTATCGTTCGCTGCGTCAAGGGACTGCAGCGCCTGGCCCGCCAGGAAGCGCCGGCCGACGTTGCGACCTGGTTGTTCTGAAGGACCACATTCACGAGAAAAATTTGAATAATTAATTCAATTTATCCAGTTGAGTCCTAAGTAGGGGGGACAAATAGGCCAAATTCGGTTAAATTACCGCGTCGCACAAAAGACAAGACAGAGCCCGGCTTCGGGTGCCTCGCCCCGTTCGGGAAAGACAGAACAAGCGAAGAGGCAGTAGATAATGACTCTAAGGGTACAAACCGGTGGCTTGCAGGTCGCCAAAAGTCTTTACGACTTCATCAACAATGAGGCCATGCCGGATACCGGCGTAGACGCGGACCAGTACTGGGCTGCGTTCGACAAGATTGTACACGATCTTGCACCGAAAAACCGTGAGCTTTTGGCCAAACGCGATCAGCTGCAGGCCCAGATCGATACCTGGCACCTCGAACGCAAGGGCAAGGCGTTCGACTTCGCCGAGTACAAGTCCTTCCTGCAGGATATCGGTTACCTGCTGCCGGAAGGCGACGACTTCAGTGTCACCACCAGCAACGTCGATCCGGAAATGGCCACCATGGCCGGCCCGCAGCTGGTAGTGCCGGTAATGAACGCCCGTTATGCGCTGAACGCAGCCAATGCCCGCTGGGGCAGCCTTTACGATGCCCTGTACGGCACCGATGCCATTTCCAGCGAAGACGGCGCAGAAGCCGGCAAGGCATACAATCCGGTACGTGGCGCCAAGGTCATCGCTTTCGCGCGCGACTTCCTCGACCAGGCTGTACCGCTGAGCTCCGGTTCCCACAAGACCTCTACCGGCTATCGCATCGAGAACGGCCAGCTGATCGTCAGCCTCGAAGATGGCAGCAGCACCGGCCTGCAGCAACCGGAAAAGCTGCGTGGCTACCTTGGCGACAGCAGCGAAGCCCCAACGTCCATCTTGCTGTGCAACAACGGCCTGCACTTCGAGATCCAGATCGACCCGTCGAGCGCGATCGGTCAGAGCGACGCCGCCGGCATCAAGGACATTCTGCTGGAGGCGGCGCTGACGACCATCATGGACTGCGAAGACTCCGTCGCCGCCGTCGATGCCGACGACAAGGTGCTGGTCTACCGCAACTGGTTGGGCCTGATGAAAGGCAACCTGACCGAAGAGGTCAGCAAGGGCGACCGCACCCTCACCCGCGAGCTGAACGCCGACCGTGAATACCAGGGCCTCGACGGCCAGACGGTGACCCTCAAGGGTCGCAGCCTGATGTTCGTGCGCAACGTCGGCCATCTGATGACCAACAGCGCGATCCTCGACAAGGACGGCAACGAGGTGCCGGAAGGCATCATGGACGGTCTGGTCACCACCCTGATCTCGATTCACGACCTCAAGGGCAATGGCCGCCTGCGCAACACCACCACCGGTTCGACCTACATCGTCAAGCCGAAGATGCACGGCCCGGAAGAAGTGGCGTTCGCCAATGAACTGTTCGGTCGCATCGAAGAGGCCCTGGGCCTGGCGCCGTTCACCATGAAGGTCGGCATCATGGACGAAGAGCGCCGCACCTCGGTCAACCTCAAGGAATGCATCCGCGCCGCCAAGGATCGCGTGGTGTTCATCAACACCGGGTTCCTCGACCGTACC
>JABXIM010000228.1 GCA_013373085.1 Oceanospirillaceae bacterium
CTCAAGGGCGTCTGCCCGCCGGGGGTGAAGCTGAGCCAGATCTACCAGGGTGTCATCCCGTTCATCGTATTGCAGCTGGTCGCATTGCTGATCCTGGTGTTCACGCCGGAACTGGTGCTCTGGCTGCCTGCAAAGGCATATGGGTAACCGCCAATGAAACCGGCCTATCAGGCTTTTCTGCAGCAGCTGAAAGCCTTTATTCCCGAATCGCGCCTGATCACCGATCCGTTGCGCACCCTCGCCTACGGCACCGATGCCAGCTTTTATCGCCTGATTCCGCAGATCGTGGTGCGGGTGGAGTCCGAGCAGGAGGTCATCGACCTGATCCGGCTGGCCGGGACCCAGCAGATTCCGCTGACCTTCCGTGCCAGTGGCACCAGCCTCTCCGGCCAGGCGATCACCGATTCGGTGCTGGTGCAGCTGGGCGACGGCTGGAACGGCCACCGCATCGACGCGGACGCCAGCCGCATCAGCCTGCAACCAGGCGTGATCGGCGCCCAGGCCAATCGCTGGCTGGCACCGTTCAACAAGAAGATCGGGCCGGACCCGGCGTCGATCAATGCCGCCAGAATCGGCGGGATCGCCGCCAACAATGCCAGCGGCATGTGCTGCGGTACCGCCCAGAACAGCTACCGAACCCTGGCATCGATGCGCCTGGTACTGGCAGACGGCACCCTGGTCGACACCGCAGACCCGGGGTCGGTCGGTGCATTTCGCAGCAGCCATCGCAGCCTGCTGGAATCACTCGACCGGCTGGCCCGGGAGACCCGCGCCAATGAGGCCTTGCGGGCGCGCATCGAACACAAGTACCGGCTCAAGAACACCACCGGCTATGCGCTCAATGCGCTGACCGATTTCGAAGACCCTGTGGATATCCTGCAGCACCTGATGATCGGCTCCGAAGGCACGCTGGGGTTCATGGCCGAGATCTGCTACCAGACCGTGGACGAGCACCCGCACAAGGCCTCGGCGCTGATCTTTTTCGACCGGGTCCGGACCTGCTGCGAAGCCGTGGCGCTGCTGAAGCCAACGCCTGTCTCGGCGGTCGAGCTGATCGACCGGGCCGGCCTGCACTCCGTCGAAAACCAGCCCGGCCTGCCCGACTTCATCCGCGACCTGCCCGAGGATGCGGCGGCGCTGCTGGTCGAGACAAGAGCCGCGAATGGCGGCGATCTCGCCGCTCAGGTCGATGTCATACAGCAGGCGATCGCCCACTTGCCCACCAGCCAGCCACCGGTGTTCACCAGTGACCCGGCGCAATACAGCCGTTACTGGGCTATCCGCAAGGGGCTGTTTCCCGCTGTCGGTGCGGTACGTGAAACCGGGACTACGGTGATCATCGAGGATGTCGCCTTCCCGGTGGAGCGCCTGGCCGATGCCGTGGCCGAGCTGCACGAGCTGTTCCGCAAGTGGCACTACCCCGAGGCGCTGATTTTCGGGCATGCGCTCGAGGGCAACCTCCACTTTGTCTTCACCCAGGCGTTCGACACCGCCGATGCCCTTGAGCGCTACGAGGGCCTGATGGACGATGTGGCGCAGATGGTCGTCGGTCGCTACGACGGCTCACTCAAGGCGGAGCACGGCACCGGGCGCAATATGGCACCCTACGTTGAGCTGGAATGGGGCAAGGATGCCTACCGGCTGATGTGGCAGCTGAAGGAATTGCTGGACCCGCAAAACATTCTCAACCCAGGCGTGCTGCTGAACCGGGATCCGCGGGTACACCTGGCCAACCTGAAACCGCTGCCGGCCGCCGACCCACTGGTGGATCGCTGTATCGAATGCGGCTTCTGCGAGCCCAGTTGTCCGTCCCGCGACCTGACGCTGACGCCTCGCCAGCGCATCGTCATCTGGCGCGAGATCGCCCGTCTCGAGGCCAGCGGCGAGGACCCGAAGCGCCTTGACGCCCTGCGCGAGGAGTACCGCTACCAGGGCACCGAAACCTGCGCCGGCTGCGGTCTCTGCTCGACCACCTGCCCGGTCGGTATCAATACCGGCGACCTGACCCGCTCGATTCGCAGCCGGGACAACGAGAACCACGTGCGCCTGGCGCAGTGGCTCGCAGACCATTACGCTGGCGTCACCCGCACCAGCCGCACCCTGTTTCGCCTGGCCGACGCCTCCCATGGCCTCCTCGGTAGCCAGCGCATGCAACGGCTGACCGGCGGCCTGCGCCGACTGTCGGGCAACCGGCTGCAGCAATGGACAGCCGCCATGCCGACGGCTGCACCGCGCATACAGCCCGCCAAAGCGCGCACCGGTTCCGACAGCCTTCGCGTCGTCTACCTACCCAGCTGCGCCAGTCGCACCATGGGTCCACCTCGCGGCGCGGACGACCCGCGCCCGCTCGCGCAGGTCACGGAGCAGCTACTGCGAAAAGCCGGCTACGAGGTGATCTATCCCGAGGGCCTGGACGGGCAATGCTGCGGAATGCCGTTTCAATCCAAGGGCATGTTCGAGGCCGCCGATCAGAAGGCAGCAGAAACCGAACGGCTGCTGCTCGCCGCAACCGAGAATGGCGCCCTGCCCGTCTATTCGGACACCAGCCCCTGCAGTCTCCGCCTCAAGGAGAACCTGGACCCTCGCATCCGGCTTTACGACAGCGTCGATTTCATCGACCGCTTCCTGCTCGACCGGCTGCAGTTCGAACCGGTCGACGGACCGGTGGCGCTGCATACCACCTGCAGCGCCACCCGCATGGGGCAGGCCGAGACCCTCAGGAAGCTCGCCGGCCTCTGCGCCCGGGAACTGGTGATTCCCGAACAGATCGGCTGTTGCGGCTTTGCCGGCGACAAGGGTTTCAGCACCCCCGAGCTCAATGCATCGGCGCTGCGCACGCTGCGCGCCACGGTACAGCAGTGCACCCAGGGGGTGTCCACCAGCCGGACCTGCGAAATCGGCCTGACTCACCACAGCGGAATCGACTACCACTCGATCGTCTACCTGGTCGACCGCTGTACCCGACCGAGGGTCGCCGAAAGCAACGCGACCGCCGAAACCCGGCGGATACCCGTCGCTTGATTCACCCGAAACCGGCGCAGTAACATGGGGCCCTCCTCCTGCGGGGCGCCCCCGTGCCACACAGCCGGATAACGGGACCGGGCCCGCCCCGGCGCTACCGGTCGTGCTACACAAGGAAATTCGATGGACGGCACCACCTACTCGCTGCTGGAACGCATTTTTCAGGTCGTATTCCCGCTGCTGGCGATCGTTTCGATCGGCTACTTCTATGCCCGGCGCATCCACACCGACATGTCGGTGGCCAACCGTATCAACATGGATGTTTTTACGCCGGCCCTTATCCTGTCGGTCATGGCGGACAAGTCGTTCGACCTCGCGTTGTACCAGCACCTGGCCATCGGCGCCCTGCTGGTGGTGCTGGGGTCGGGGCTGCTGCTGTTGCCGCTGTGCCGGTTTATCGGCATTGCGCCGAAAACCTTCCTGCCGCCGATGATGTTCAACAATAGCGGCAACCTTGGCATACCGCTCGCCGTCCTCGCCTTCGGCGAGCATGCGCTGCCCGCCGCGGTGGTACTGTTCCTGGTGGAGAACAGCCTTCATTTCACCGTCGGCATGTATATGCTGAATCCGCGCGTACACCCGCTGTCGCTGCTGCGTATTCCGATGATCATGGCCGCGATCGCCGGGCTCGTGATCAGCAGTGCAGGCTGGGTTCTGCCCGCGGCGCTCAAGACCTTCATCGACATGCTCGGCCAGATCGCGATCCCTCTGATGCTGTTCTCCCTGGGCGTGCGCATGCTGAGCATCGATTTCTCGAACTGGCGCAGCGGCGTGCTCGGCGCCATCCTCTGTCCCGCCAGCGGCCTGATACTGGCCATCGCCGTGCAGCAGGTACTGCAGCTCGATAAAACCCAGTACCACTACCTGCTGCTGTTCGGCGCCTTGCCGCCGGCCTTGCTCAACTACCTCGTGGCCGAACGTTACAACCAGGAGCCCCAGCAGGTCGCCTCCATCGTGCTGCTGAGCAACATCGCCAGTCTGATCATCATTCCACTGACACTGGCGTTTATTCTGTAACACGCGGGCGCCGGATGATGAAGGCAACAGCAGACGACTGCCCGGGGAGCCGCCCCCGCAGACGGCGCCAGCTCAGCCGCCGGCAATCGCGACCTGGCAAGCGCCCAGGAATATCAGCCCTCCATTACCAGCCGCTCGAACAGCAGCACGCCCCAACCGAGCAGCTGTTCGTCGAAATCGAAGGTCGGACTGTGATGCCCGCCACCCACCGGCGAGCCGAGGACCAGGTGGGTCGCCTCGCCGCCCTGTTCGCGCACTCTCTGGATCAGAAAGCCCGCATCCTCGCTGGCCGAGACCTGGAAACTCTCCTGTAGCAGCGCTTCCGGCAATCCGAGCGCGAGCGCCAGCGCGGCAATCCGTTCCGCCAGCGCCCGGCTGTTGGGGTAACTCGAAAACTCGGCGAACACCGACCGCTCCCAGTCCACACCGTGCATTCGCGCTGCGCCGTCGAGCACCCGTTCGGCCGCTTCGGCCATAAAGTCGCAGATGGCGTTGTCGCCACCGCGGACCTCATAGCGAAAACGCACTTCGTCGGCAATGACATTGTGGGCGTTATCGGAACGGAAGCGGCCGACGTTGACGCGCGACATGCCGGCGCTGTGACGGGGCAATGCATAGAGTCCCTGCACTGCCTGGCACGCGGCCAGCAGGGCATTGCGCCCGGCCTGGGGTGCATTGCCGGCATGACTGGAGAGCCCCCGATACACGACATCGTAGATCCGCGCCGCGATCCAGGTGGCGTCGAAGACGATGCGGTAGCGATCGAGGATTCCGAGGTGCAGCGTCGTGAACAGGTCCACCTCGGCCAGCTGTGGCAGGTCGGCGAAGACAGCACCGCCGCCCGCCACCTCCTCGGCGGGCTGGAAGAACAGGTGAACCCTGCCGGACCAGCGATCGCGACTGGCCGCCAGACGCCGGGCCAGGCCGAGCCCGATGGTCAGATGACCATCGTGACCGCACGCGTGCATGATGCCCGGGTGCTGCGAAGCGAATCCCTGGGCTGATGGGGGATGCGCAGGATCCTCGCTTTCTGTAATTGGCAGCGCATCGATATCGAAGCGAAATCCGAACACCCGCCCCGGCCCGTTGCCGTCGAGGGTCGCCACCAGCCCGGTGCGGTTGTTACGCATGGCGGTCAGGTAGGGATTGTCGCTGCCGAGCGCCTGCTCGGCCCTTTCCCAGGCCTGTCGGTCGGTGTCGCGGTCCGGCGGGTTGCCAGGGGCCCTCGGGTAAAGCGACGCGCCCCAGACGATATCGAAACCCAGCCCCTCGAGCGCCTGGCACAACTTCGCCGTGGTCTGATACTCGGTCCACGACAGCTCTGGCTCCCGGTGAAAGCCCCGGCGGGTCTCGCTCAACTCGCGCATCAGCGCAGCATCGGGACAGGGTGGCAGTTCGGACATAGGACCTCCAGATTAAATTGATGCCGCCTGCTTGCCGCGCAGCACACCCGTCGTCACTTCAGGGTGGACGGGTCGATATTCACCGACTTGCGCGCGCTGAATGACTGCAACCCTTCCGGCGCCAACGCCAGCGAACCGTTGCCCGAGGCTCGCTGGCCGATCCAGCCAAGCCGGGCATCGACGAAGTTGCAGCGATTGACGTAGACGGTACCGGTATCGACCGACGCCACATAGCGTTCCGCGCGATCGCGCGCGCGCGTGAAGATCGAAGCGGTCAGGCCGTAGCGGCTGTTGCGTACCTGCGCGATGGCTTCGTCGTCATCGACAACCTTCATCACCGGCAGCACCGGCCCGAAGGTTTCCTCCTGCAACACCCGCATCTCCGGCGTCACACCGGCCAGCAGCGTCGGCTTGAGGAATTCGGTACGGCCATGGGTCTCGGTCGCGCCGCCGGTGCAGAGGCGCGCGCCCAGGCGCTGCGCCTGCTTCACCATGTCCAGCAATCCGGCCACCGCCTTGTCACCGCCGTGCAGCGGCCCCAGTGTGGTATCGGCGGCCATCGGGTCACCACTCTTTTCCGCCTCCATGACCGCCTGCGCCCGTACCAGGTATTCGTCGTAGAGACTTTCGTGCACGTACACCCGCTTGACCGCGCAGCAGGACTGACCCGAATTGTGCAGCCGGCCTATTTTCACCGTCCAGAACACCGCCTGCTCGAGGTCCGCATCGTCGGCGATATAGGCGGCATCGCTGCCACCGAGCTCCAACGAGCACTGGATGAAGGGGTTCGGAACCTCGTTGAAGGCCCGCTTGGCGACGCTCTGCTGCACCACCCGCCCTCCCTGCACGGAGCCCGTGAAGACCAGATGGTTGATATCCGCTTCCTCGATGACGCGCGCCGAGACGTCAAAATCCACCATCGCCTGGGTCAGCAGGTGATCGATACCCGCCAGGGTGCCGAACGCCTTTTCGAAATGCGCCCCGACCGACGGAGTGGTGGTGTGCTTGAGCACCACGGCATTGCCACTCAGCAGCGCGCAGACGGTACCGTTGATGGCGCAGAACAACGGATAGTTCCAGGGCGTGATGATATAGACCACACCCCTGGCGCAGCATTCGATGCGACCTTCAAAGTTTTCGTCCTGGTACTCCGGATGCCGTGCCGGCTGCAGTGCGCCGTCAGCGGCGAAGCGGCAAAGGTACTCGGCCCGCTCCAGCATGTATTCCAGCTCCTCCTTCGCCGCGGCAAGCGGCTTGCCCATTTCCCGGGTGATGCCCGCGGCAATGTCGTCGCGGTTGTCACGAAAATACTGCAAGGCCGCGCGCACATGACCGGCCCGGGCTTCCGGCGCCAGCGCCTGCCAGGCTCTGGATGCGCGCTGTGCCGCGTCAATACGGTCACGGACAGCGGGAAAGGCCTCCGATGGCTGGGAGAATACCTGCTCCCCGGTGAAGGGATCGAAGACTTCGATCTGACTCATGGGCGTGTCTCCTCGTTTGCATTGGCACCGGCAAAGGGCCGGATTGCGGGTCGGGAATGACGGGCTGCTCGGCCCGGATGTCCGTGCGACAGCTCAGTGGCGGGAGGCCAGCTCGCCGAACGCCGCGATAAAGCGGTCGATATCGTCCACGGTGGTGTCGAACGAGGTGACCAGACGCACCTCGGATTGCTGCTCACCGCGCCAGGCCAGACAGGGCGTCAGACATTGCAATGCCTCGAGCCAGGCGGTTGGCAGCTGCACGAAAACCAGGTTTATCTCGACCGGCTCGCAGAGCCTGACGCCGTCGATGGCGGTAAGCCCCCCGGCCAGGCGCCGGGCCATGGCGTTGGCGTTGGCGGCGTTGCGACGCCACAGGTCGTTGTCGAAATATGCCAGGAACTGGGCGGCGAGAAAGCGATGCTTCGAGGCCAGCTGCATGCCCTGCTTGCGGATGTAGGGGTAGCGATGCAGCAGCTCCGGATTCAGTACCACCAGCGCCTCGGCCATCATCAGGCCGTTCTTGGTGCCACCGAACGACAGTACGTCGGCCCACTCGGCAAGATCCTCGAACTCGACGCCCAGCGCCACCGCCGCGTTGGCGATACGGGCTCCGTCCAGGTGTAGCAGCAGACCGCGCTCGCGGGCGTATTCGCCGATGCCCCGCAGCTCGTCGAGGCTGTATAGGGTGCCGCGCTCGGTCGCCTGCGCCAGCGAGATCACCCGCGGCTGATTATGATGTACCCCACCGCCGTCGGTCGCCAGCCACGCCTCGATCTGTTCTACCCCGAATTTACCGCCCCGGGTCGGCACTCCGATCAGTTTGCAGCCGACGAAGTGCTCCGGTGCGCCGCACTCATCGACCAGCAGGTGCGCCTGATCCGAGCAGATGACCGCTTCGTGGCTCTGCAGCATCCCCTTGAGCGCCAGGACATTGGCGCCGGTACCGTTGAACAGCAAAAAGGTTTCGCTGTGCTTGCCGAATGCCGACGCGAAACGTTCCAGCGCCTCCCGGGTCACCGGATCGGCGCCGTAGCCCGTCACGTGCCCGTGGTTGACATTGGCGAACTTCGCCAGCACCTCGGGGTGCACGCCCGAGGCGTTGTCGCTGACGAGCTGATGTGGATAACGGTTTACCATGGATGGCGTCCTTCAGGGATATCTCGGGTCAGCGCGCCAGAACGTCACGGCCGACCGTCGTCAGGAATTCGCAGCCATTGGTGGTGACCTCGACGGTATCGGACAGGAAAGCGTCGCCCTGCCCCGAGCCAAGCAGCCAGCTCATCAGGTGAAATGTCATGCCCTCGCGCAGGCGCATCCGGGAGTTGCGCCGCAAACCGACCGGCACGCCGCTGCCGGACCAGCTCGGTGGATAACCGATACCGATCGAATAGCCGCAGTGGTGACGCGAATAGTGCGACAGGCCGTTGCGGTCGAGCACCGCCTGCCAGGCCTCGTAGACATCGCCCGCGAGCGCTCCGGGTTTGATCGTGTCGGCCGCGGCCATCATTGCATCCTGGCAGATCCGGTTGACCTTCTGCGCCTCCGGCGGCGCCTCGCCGATAAACACCAGCCGCCCCATCGGGGCGTGGTAACGGTGGGAACAGCCGGCCATTTCGAGAAAAAGCAGGTCGCCCGGTACTAACGCCAGGTCCTGCCAGGTACCGTGTTCGTGGGCCAGGTTGCGGGTCGAGCGCACCAGCGGCACAAACCCCGGATAGGTACCGCCGCGACGGAACATGGCGTCGTAGATCGCGGCCATGACCTCACGGGCATTGACCCCGGGCCCCGCCGCGGCAATCGCCGACAGCATCATCGAGTCTGAAATCGCCGCGGCCTGCCGCGTCAGCTCCAGCTCCGCCGGCGACTGCAGCACGCGGACATCGTCGACCAGACTTTCGAGCTGCTGCCATTCGGCATCCGGCACACCGTTCATGATGCCCTCGGCAATGGAGTACGGCAGGAAAGTGCTGTTCATGTCGATGCCGATCACCCCCTTCGACAGGCCCACGTCGTGCAGCACCTTCACGCTGTCACGCACCGCAGCAGAGGGCATCAGGTAGGGACGGCGGCGCGGTTCGCGGGTCGGCGTGCCCATGGCCATTGACCAGGTGCCGTCGATACCGGGGTCGGAGCGCTCCTCGCCCGGTGCGGGCTCGGTGCCATCGGCGTAGCCCACGTGCAGTACATCCGGCGCCTGGTCGCGCACCGTGGCTTTTTCCATCGCCCGGGTGATCAGTACGGGCTGACCGTCGACCGGCATCACCAGCAACTGGCAGGCGAAATACCCCTGATGGTCGAGTCCGGTGAGGTAGAAGATATTCTCCGGGCTGGCAATCAGGCAGGCATCAAGCCCTCGCGCCTGCATGCCTTCCCTGACCAGGCGACGGCGCCGCTGGTACTCGGCATCGTCGAAATAACGTCCGCTGATGTTGTCCATGTCGGCACCTCCGGGGCTCGGGCTACGCGCTGTCAGATTCCTCCGCTACGAGCTGAAGGCCTGAAAACCAGCGTAGTGCCCCCCGGGTGCCGATTAAAACACCTATGAGAAAATTTCATGAACAGTCCCCCCCTCCGACCTGCCGTGCTTGGCGCGGGGCAGAGGGTGTAAAAGCGGCCCGACAATCAGCTTTCCAGGTAATGAATATCCGCAGTCAGCGCTGTGCTGGCGCGCAGTGAGCGGGTGATCAGGCAGCTCCCCTCGGCCTTCTCGAGCAGTCGGATCGCGCGCTCCCGATCCTGACCCGGCGCCAGGCCCAGACGGGCCTCTGTATGAATTTCGGTAAAGCGGGTCTCACCGTCTATCCGGTCGAGGATACCGGTGGAGCGAACGTCGAGCTGGCGCCATTCGAGCTTGGAGGCTCGTGCAACAGCACGAAACGTCAGCACCAGACAGTCGGCAATCGCGGCCATCAGCAGCTCTTCCGGCGACCAGCAGTCACCGGGACCTCCGAACTGGGCCGGCGCCGCCACCGTGATGCTCGGCTTGTTGTCGGCGTCGGTGGTGATGCTGCCTTCGTCGGCGGCACGGGCACTGACCCGGTACTGATGTGGCAGTTTTTGCATGGCGATGCCCTCTGAGCGATTAGACACAGCCATTATAGGGGGACTTTGCCCGGCGCTCGTTAGCGAGCATCAACGAAATGCAAAAGCTTGGGCGCCGCAGGCCC
Organism: Oceanospirillaceae bacterium; assembly: GCA_013373085.1. Classification (GTDB taxonomy): domain Bacteria; phylum Pseudomonadota; class Gammaproteobacteria; order Pseudomonadales; family Balneatricaceae; genus Marinobacterium_A. The sequence continues at coordinate 10,090 of JABXIM010000228.1, forward strand.
GCCGATGATGGCGGGCCTGCGCTGATACGGAGCGTCCGTCAGCTGGCGGCGGGCGCGTTCGGAAGGTCACGCATCAGCAGCGCATATTCGAGCTCGCCGTCGATATCGAGCGGCAGGCGGACCCGGTGGCCGGAGCCCGGCGCGACCTCGATGGCCTGGCCATTACGGTTTTCGAGGGCATCGAGGCGGAAGCGGCGGTTGCCGGCCGGCGTCATCAGTTCGAGACTGTCGCCTCGCTCGAAACGGTTCTTGACGTCGATCTCGAGCATGCCGGTCTGGCTGTCCCGCCCCAGAACTTCGCCGACGAACTGTTGATGCACCCCCACAGAGTTGCCGGTCTGATAATTCTGGTACTCATCATGCACGTGGCGGCGGTAAAAGCCTTCTGTATAGCCGCGGCTGGCGAGGTTCTCGAGCTCGTCCATCAGCCCCATGTCGAACGGCTTTCCGGCGACCGCATCGTCGATGGCGCGACGATACGCCTGGGCGGTGCGGGCGACATAGTAATGCGACTTGGTGCGTCCCTCGATCTTCAGCGAGTCGACGCCCATCGCCGCCAGCCGGTGCACGTGCTGGATAGCGCGCAGGTCTTTGGAGTTCATGATATAGGTGCCGTGCTCATCCTCGAACGCCGGCATGTAGTCGCCGGGCCGGCTCTCTTCCTGCAACAGAAAGATGCGATCGCTCGGGGCGCCCTCCCCCAGGGCCGGCTGCGCCGGATCGAAGGACTGCACCGGGACCACATCACCAGAGGCGTTCTGCTGCGCCTCGTGGGCATCGTACTTCCAGCGGCAGGCGTTGGTGCAGGTGCCCTGGTTGGGGTCACGGTGGTTGATGTAGCCGGACAGCAGGCAGCGCCCCGAATAGGCGATACAGAGGGATCCGTGCACGAACACCTCAAGCTCCATCTCCGGGCAGCGGTCGCGAATCTCGGCCACTTCGTCGAGCGACAGCTCGCGCGACAGGATCACGCGCTCGACACCGACGCTGTGCCAGAACTTCACCGCCGCCCAGTTCATGGTGTTGGCCTGTACCGAGAGATGGATCGGCACCTGCGGGAACTGCTCTTTTACCAGCATGATCAGCCCGGGATCCGACATGATCAGCGCATCGGGCCCCATCTCGATCACCGGACGAATGTCTTTGAGATAGGTCGTCAGCTTGCTGTTGTGTGGCAGAATATTGCTGGCGAGGAAGAACTTCTTGCCCAGCCGGTGCGCATATTCGATACCGGCTGCCAGGTGCTCCATATTGAAGTCGTTGTTGCGTACCCTGAGGCTGTAGCGCGGCTGGCCGGCATAGACGGCGTCGGCGCCGTAGGCAAAGGCGTACTTCATGTTCTTCAGTGTCCCGGCCGGGGACAGCAATTCAGGACTGCGCATCGAACTCGACTCGATCTGTGGAATATATTGCTCAGGCGTAGCGGGCGCGCTGCAGACCGTACTGCAACGGCACTTCGAACAACGGCGTGTAGATGGACCCATGGCTGCCGGGCTTGCTCTGGTACAGCACAACCGATGATGCCGGGAAGCTCAGTTCCAGCGATGGCCAGCTGTCAGGCGGGGTAAAGCTGTTGTCGGCCGCCAGTCGTCCGAGGGTAACGTGCGGGCGAAAATCGACCTCCTCGTGCAGAACGCCGGCGGAGGCGGCCACCCGTACCATCAGTCGGTGCAGATCCATCAGCTCGTCACTGCCGTCGCTGATGGCAGCGACGACCGCCAGCTGACGGCTGACACGGAAGTAGTCGAAGGCGTTGAGCTGTATCTGAAAGGGCTCGACGCCGGCAAGCAGCTCCTGGCTCTGGCGTTCGAGACGCTCAACCTGGGACAGGGTGATGTCGCCCAGAAAACTGAGGGTCAGGTGGTAACTTTCGGAATCGACCCAGTCGACTTCCATCTGGCGGTCGAAGGCACAGAGCGAGTCGGCCTGATCAGCGAGACGGCGGACGGCCTGATCGCCCAGCTTGAGTGCAAAAAATGCACGTATGTTCATTAGCGGTTAAAAGTCCTTCAAATCGGACGGATCATTGTGCCTCGCGATACAGCCCGACGCAATGACCCAAAGCAAAGTGCGGTCGCCAAGACTGACGCCGCCATTTGAGGATAGACCACGGCGGGCAGATTTCATTGCACTCGGCGTTGCAGATCGTTGAGCTGGGCGCGCAGCTGCAGCAACTGCTGGTTGGTCTGGCGACGGCTGCCGTCAATTGCCTGGATCGCCTGCTCGTTGACCCGCACACGACGTCCCAGGTCGGCCGTACCAGCCCCCTTTTCAAGCGCCGCGACGCGTTCTCCGAGGCTGGCCAGCTTAGCCTGTTGCTCCGCCTTCTGCGCAGCCAGCTTTTCCGCCTGGACCTCCTCGCTGACGCGGACCTGGGTATCCAGCGCCGACAGCGCGCGTCGCACCTCGTCCAGGGTCTGCTCCAGCTCGCGCTTGATTGCCGTCTGCCCCGTTTCGAGTCCCGTCAGAGATGCCAGTTTTATATCCTGCTCGGACAGGCGCTTGTCGAGCGACGACAGCGCCTGCGCCTGGTCATCGGCTTTGGCCAGCACCGGCGAGAGCTGTTGCGCCTGCGCCTCCAGCGCCTTGGCCTGCTCCGTCATGCGGCCGTCCAGCGCTTCGAGCCGGGTGGACTGCTCGCCGAGTTGCGTTTCCAGCGTTTCCAGCTTGGGTTTGTTGCGCTGATAGGCGATGGTCCAGAGTTTGGCGATTTCGGAGTCGAAGTGGCTGAACTTGCCTTCCGCCTCCCTGGCCTGGGCTTCGAGGCGCCCGCGCAGGGTCTGGCCGGACTGGGCCGCGCTGTCGCTGGTGACTTCGAGCAGCTGCTCTACCTCCGCCAGGCGCCCTGTGGCCTCGGCAAGGTGGCTCTGACTGAGCTCCAGCTGCTGCTGCAGACCGTAGCCCCAGTAGGCCAGGCCGCTGGTCGCGGCGGTCAGCAGCACCAGCACAAGACTGTGCAACAGATAACCGCCGCGGGCCGGATGTTCCGGCGGATGGATACGAGGCGGCGAGCCTGCAGGTCTTCCGGTTTCGCCGCGTTTTGCCGGCCCCAGCTGCGGAACGTCGAACTCCTGCGGACGACTCATGCGCGTGACTCTATCTCTTCAACGGACGTTGCCGGTCACCGTAGCAGCTTTCGCGCCAACGCAAAAGCCGCCCGGTATATGGCGACCGGCGCGACCTCATACCAGGTTATAAAGGAAGACAATCAATACCGCGGCAGGGCTCAGAAAGCGCAGTACGAAACGGAACAGCGACCCAGCCAAGCCGTCGCCGAGACCGAGCGACTCGCGCAGCAGCTCCGGCTTCATGATCCAGCCGGCATAAATCGCGATCGCCATGCCGCCAAGCGGCAACGCCAGGTTCGACACCAGGAAGTCGAACAGGTCGAACAGCGTCTTGCCTTCGAAACGAGAAATGAAGCCCAGCGGATGAAAGCCCGCCCAGTGGTTGAACGACAGCACCGTGCAGAGCCCCAGCGCCCAGATCAGCAGGCCCGCACCCAGGGCGCCGGCCTTGCGGGGCACGCCGCGGTCCTCGAGCCACTCCACCACCGGTTCGATCATCGAGATCGCCGAAGTGATGGCCGCCACCAGCAGCAGGAAGAAGAACAGGGTGCCGAACAGCGCGCCGCCGGTCATCTGGCCGAATGCCAGCGGCAGCGTCACGAACAGCAGACCGGGCCCGGCGCCCGGCTCGAGGCCGTTGGCGAACACCAGCGGAAAGATCGCCAGCCCCGCCAGCAGCGCCACCAGGGTATCGAGCACGCCGATGGTGACCACGGTGCGGGCGATATTGACCTCCCGCGGCAGAAAGGAGCCGTAGGCCATCATCACGCAGATACCGGTACTGAGGGTGAAGAACGCATGACCCAACGCCGTCAGCACTCCGTCGGTCGACAGCTTGCTGAAGTCGGCCGCGAAGAGGAAGTCGACACCGCGCGTGAAATCGCCCTCGACCACGGCGTACCCCACCAGCAGCAGCAACAGCACAAACAGCAACGGCATCAGCAGGTTGATCGCCCGCTCCATGCCGGCATTGACACCGGCGCCGACGATGACCACCACCATCAGCATGAACACCGAGTGCCACAGTGTCAGCGTCGGCGCGCTGCCCAGCAGACCGCCGAACAATCCGCCGATGGTATCGGCGTCGGCACCGGTAAAGGCGCCGGTCGCGGCATGACTGATATAGGCCAGCGACCAGCCGCCCACGACAGAATAGAAGGACAGCAGCACGAAGGCCGCGACAAACCCCATCCAGGCCACCCAGGCCCAGCGCGGTGAAGCGCCGTCGACACGCGCCAGCTCCGCCATGCTGCGGATCGGGCTGTGGCGACCGCGGCGGCCCAGCATCACCTCCGCGGCGAGTATCGGCAAACCGATAACGGCAATGCAGGCGAGATAGACCAGCACGAAGGCGCCGCCGCCGTTTTCGCCGGTGATATAGGGAAATTTCCAGATATTGCCAAGACCCACGGCGGAGCCCGTGGCGGCAAGAATAAAGGCCAGTCGGGAAGACCACTGGGGGCGCGGCGCGGCGGCGCCGACGGCATCGAGACCTGTACCGGTCCGGGACATCGCTTCGTCTCCTGTTCCTGGGACGCCCGGGCGGGATGGTGCCGGCGTCCCGATCCGTGGCGGGTGGGCCCCGGATCCTGCTAACGTCTTATTTTGAGCGCGCAAGCATACCACGTTCCCCCACCCGGGGCTGGCCGGCGAGCCGGCCCTGCGGCGAAAAATATTTCTCCCGCTGGGGCTAGCGCTCCGAGCGCCGCTGCTGCTATTCATAGTAGCGATGGATCGCAGAAATCCCGCTCCGCCGACAGATCGCCGGCCGCTCCACGCCACCGGCCGGTCATCGACGCCATCTATACTGATACCAAGCTGCTTTTCACGCCTGATTTAAAGGGATACTTCAGGCGGGCAGTGAGAGAAGTTCGTTAATTATCGGTTGGCAGGACCTCAGGAATGGGCGCATTTTGGCAATCCGATGTTCCGGGCACCCGGGACAGGGAACGCAACGACAGCACGTGGCCGGAGACACCGGCACCCGTGCCGCAACCCGAGTCCCCTTCCCGGGCCGGCAAGCCGCATAAACCCAGGAAGGGCCGTCGCCGCCTGGGGGCCCTCCTGCTGTTCGGGGTTTCGCCGCTGCTGACGATTGGCGCCATCGCCGGCCTGCTGGCGGCGCACGAAATGCGCACCGCCGAATTCCAGGCCGGTGAACTGAGCCACTACGCTGCCAGGCTGAGCTACTCGCTCGAGCCGGGTCCGAGCGACGCCATCCTGTATCCACACTATGGTCCCTTCGATCTTCGACTCGGCTATGCCCGGCTGCCGACCCTGCTCGAGCGCGCGCAGCAGCAGAACTTCGAAATCCTGCAGCAGACACGCTTCTCCGACGCGCTGATGGATTACAGCCAACGCGGCTTCTTCCCGCCCTACCCGGAAAAGTCGGACGCCGGTCTGACGCTGTTCGACTGCCGGGGCGATACCCTGTACAGCTTTCGCTACCCGGAGCAGAACTATGCAACCTTCGAGTCCATTCCGCCGCTGATCGTACACAGCCTGCTGTTCATCGAGAACCGCGAACTGCTCGATACGGACAAGCCGATGGCCAATCCGGCTGTCGACTGGCCCCGCTTCATCAAGGCGGCGTTATCCCAGGTCGGCAAACGTCTCGATATCGAGGGGCAGTCGGCCGGCGGCAGCACCCTGGCGACCCAGCTGGAGAAATATCGCCACTCGCCCGACGGCATCACCTACTCCCCGACGGACAAGCTGCAGCAGATGCTCTCGGCCAGCGTACGGGCCTACCAGCAGGGCCCCGAAACCCTGGCGTGGCGCCAGCGCATCGTCCGCGACTACCTCAACAGCGTGCCGCTGTCCGCCGCACCCGGCCACGGCGAAGTGCACGGGCTGGCCGCGGGACTGTTCGTCTGGTTCAACACCGACTTCGACCAGGTCAATCGCGCCCTGGCCGACGGCAGCGGTGCCAGCGCATTCGAACGCGGCCTGGCCTTGCGCCAGGTGCTGTCGATACTGATCTCGCAGCGTCGCCCCTCCTATTACCTCAACGCCGGGCGCGAGGAACTGCACGACCTGGCCGACAGCCACATCCGCCTGCTCGCCGACGCCGGCGTGATCGATGCCCCCCTGCGCGACGCCGCCCTGCAGACCCGGATCCGGTTTCGCGACTTCTCGCGCGAGCCGATCCGCCACCGCGTCGATTCATCCAAGGGCATCAATGCCGCCCGCGGCCGCCTGTCCAGTCTGTTCGGCGCGCCGCTGTACGATCTCGACCGTTTCGACCTGGATGCCGGCAGCACGCTCAACGGCGAGCTGCAGCGACAGGCCAGCGAGTATCTGCACAATCTCGCCGATCCCGAATTCGCGCGTCAGGCGGGCCTCTACGGCAAGTACCTTCTGGGTCCCGACGACGACACCTCTGCGCTTCGCTACAGCCTGACCCTGTTCGAGCGCTCCGCGCAGGGCAACCTGGTCCGGGTGCAGACCGACAGTACCGACCAGCCATTCGATATCAACGAGGGCAGCAAGCTGGAGCTGGGCTCCACCGCCAAACTGCGCGTACTGGCGCACTATCTGACGGTGATCGCCGAGCTGCACAGCAAGTACGCAGGCATGACCCGCTCCGCTTTGCGCGATGTCGAGGTGATGCCCAACGACTACATCACTCGCTGGGCCATCGAATACCTGTCCAGCCGCGCCGACCAGAACCTGCCGGACATGCTCGAGGCGGCGCTGGAACGGCGCTATTCAGCCAGTCCCTGGGAACGCTTCCAGACCGGCGGCGGCCTGCACAGTTTTCAGAACTTCAACCGGGACGACAACAACCGCAGGCCGACCATCCGCGAGGCGCTGCGACAGTCCATCAACCTGCCCTTTATCCGGCTGTTCCGCGACCTGGTGCGCTACAGCACCTACCAGACCCCGGGCAACGCCGCGGCGCTGCTGAAGAACGACGACAACCCGCTGCGCGAGCAGTACCTGCGCCGCTTCGCCGACCGCGAGGGCCAGGTGTTCCTGCTGCGCTTCTGGCGCAAGTACGACGGCAAGTCCGCGGCCGAGCAGCTGGAGACCTTCCTCAGGGGCCTGCGCCAGACCCCGGTACGGCTGGCCGCAGTGCACCGTTACCTGATGCCGGATGCGCGGCGCGTCAATTTCGACGTTTTCATGCAGGAGCAGCTGCCGGACGAGCAGTTCGACGAGAAGGAACTGGCCAAGCTTTACGACGACTACGGCCCCGGACGCTGGAACCTCAACGACCAGGGTTATATCGCCCGGGTGCATCCGCTGGAGCTCTGGCTACTGCGCTACCGCCTGGAAAACCCCTTCGCCAGCTTCCAGGACGCTGTCGCGGCCAGCCACGACCAGCGCCAGGAAGTCTATCGCTGGCTGTTCAAGTCGCGACACAAGAGCGCCCGCGACAACCGTATTCGCGTATTGCTCGAAGTCGAGGCCTTCCTCGACATTCACGAGCGCTGGCAGCGCCTCGGCTATCCGTTCAGCTCCCTGGTACCGTCGCTGGCCACCGCCCTCGGCAGCTCCGGCGACCGCCCGGCGGCACTGGCGGAACTGATGGGCATCATTCTCAACAACGGCCTGCGGCTGCCGACCGTACGCATCCAGGACCTCGCCTTCGGCCTCGATACGCCCTACGAAACCCACCTCGGCCAGAAACCCGACAGCGCAGTACGGGTCATGCCGGTCGAGGTCGCCCAGACGCTGCGCGGCGCCCTGTCTGAAGTGGTCTCGGCGGGTACCGCACGCCGGCTGTACGGCAGCTTCGATACGCCGGAGCAGCAGTTGGTGCTCGGTGGCAAGACCGGCACCGGTGACAACCGTATCGAGCGTTTCGGCCGTTATGGCCAGTTACTCAGCTCGACCGCCATCAACCGCACCGCGACCTTCGTGTTCTACCTCGGCCCCAACCATTTCGGCACCCTCACCACCTTCGTCCAGGGCGAGGCCGCCGACGACTTCGCGTTCACCTCGTCGTTGCCCGTGCAGGTGCTCAAGGGTATGGCACCCATCCTCAAGCCCTATCTCGAAAGCGGCACCCAGTGCCGCCCCGAAGCGCCGGCACTGCAGCAGGCCAGCCTGAACTGACGCCATGCCCATGGTAACGGGTAACTTCACGGTCCTCGACGGCCTGCTCGTGGCGCTGTCGCTGGGCCTGTCCGGGTTCATGCTACAGCGCAGCATCCGCGATGCGCCCTTCTGGCGCGCCACCGTCACGCCGCTGGCCTCGATCATCGGCAGCGGCTTTCTGGTGGTGGTGCCGCTGCTGGCAGGCATCACCGGTACCGCCTCGGTGCTCGCCATCAGCACCATTATCGCGCTGTCGTTCTGGCTCGGTTCGGCGATCCGCTTCAACATCCTCCATAACGGTCGTGGCCAACGGGCCGGGGAGCAACCGGTCGCGGTCGCGATGGAGCGACTGTCGGACCTGACGCTGGCGTTCGCCTACGTCATTTCGATCACCTTCTACATCCGCCTGCTCAGCGGCTTCGTGCTCACCGGCCTCGACGCCTACACGCGATTCAACGCCGACGTCGCGGCAACGCTGGTGCTGGCGTTCATCGGCCTGTACGGCCTGCTGCGTGGCCTCGGCGGTCTGGAACGGCTGGAGGAATACTCGGTTACCATCAAGCTGTCGATTATCGCCTCACTGCTCACGGGGATGGCCTGGCACGATGCGGTCGGGGGTTACGATCTCACGGGGCTGCCCTCCGCCTCGGGCGACATCTGGCAGCATCTGCGCCAGCTGGGCGGCATGCTGCTGATCGTGCAGGGATTCGAAACCTCAAAATACCTGGGATCGAGCTACGCCGCACCGCTCCGGGCCCGCTCCATGTTCGTCGCACAACTCCTGGCGGGCGTCATCTACATCGTCTTCGTGGCGTTGGCCATGCCGCTGATGGCCCCATTCGCGACCGTGACTCCGAGCGAAACCGCCGTCATCGAGCTGTCGGGCCACATTACCCTGGTGCTGCCGATGATGCTGGTGCTGGCCGCCGCCATGAGCCAGTTCAGCGCCGCCATCGCCGATACCATCGGCGCCGGTGGCGTGGCCGAGAACGAGAGCCGGCAGCGGCTCCCGGCTCGCCGCTGCTATCCGGTCATCACACTGCTGGCCGTGGCGCTGACCTGGACCACCCATATCTTCGAAGTGGTGGCCCTCGCTTCCCGTGCCTTCGCGCTCTATTACCTGCTGCAGGCGCTGCAGGCGGCCCGGCTGGCGGCCAAAGCCCGGCGCCCCGGACTCGCCCACGCCTACTCGGCACTGGCGGGGGTGATGCTGGCGGTGGCGCTGTTCGCGGTACCGGTCGAAGTCTGAGCAGCACCGAACTGTCACCCGTTCCGCAAGGAATTGCTGACGAAACGCGATTGATCAGGAACTCAGCGCCTGCGCCGCCTCCAGCACCTGCTGAAACGGTTGTCCGGCCAGGGCGCCGTAGGCGGCATGCCTGCGCAGCCGGAAGGTCGCCGGGCTCGATAGGCCACAGAGGAAACGGGCCAGCTGGCGCGGATGGCGCAGCGCCTCCTGCCCTTCCGCGATCAGCGCCGCAATGGCGTTTTGCTGCGCCGGCGTCAGTGGCGCATCGGCCAGCTTCGGAAGAGCGCGCGGGGTGGAATCCAGGCAACTGGTGCACTGGCCGCAGGGTTCGGCCAGGTCGTCGCCGAAGTAGCCGCACAGCTGCGCCGGCAGGCAGCGGGGATCCCCGGCGTAGTCCAGCACCTGCTGCAGCCGCGCCAGGCTCTGCTCTTCGCGCCGGGCGAAGAGTTGCTTCAGCCGTGCGCAGAGCTCGCTGAGATCCGGCGTCTGCAGGCACCGGTACTGCTGGCGCACACCCTTGACCTGGGTGGCGATGCTGCCCTGCTGCTCCAGATACTGCAGCGCCTTGAGCAGACGCTCCCGAGGCTCGCCCAGCGCCCCGGCCGCCTCGGTGACATCCAGCGTCAGCCAGATCCGCCCCTGCTTGCCGGCAGCGAACAGGCGCTGCAGGAAGTCGGCGCGGGCCGCATCAAACCCGGCCACCAGCTGTTCCTGCGGCACCTCGAAGCGGATCTGATAGGTGCTGTAGAAGGGCCCGGTGCCGGCGATCACCCCTTCGAGCTCCAGGTAGGTCAGTACCGTGCTGATCACCAGCGGGCGGATGTCGAACTGGTTCGACAGCTCGTACGGGGCGATGTCGAAGCGGTCGCCGAGCGACAGCAGGTGCCCGATCAGCGCCTCCAGTTGTTCCGGCACCGGCGTATCGCCGTAGGTGAAGTTTTCCAGCACGCGGATATCGTCCGGGCAGGCGAACAGCTCGCAGCGCGACGGCTGGCCGTCGCGTCCCGCGCGGCCGATCTCCTGCATGTAGTTTTCCAGCGACTTGGGCAGGTGATAGTGGTAGACGGCACGAATGTCGGCCTTGTCGATCCCCATACCGAAGGCGATGGTCGCCACCACGGTGCTGGTCTCCCCCGCCATGAAGGCATTCTGTATAGCCTCGCGCACCTCGGGCTTCATACCGGCATGATAGGCCTGGGCGCGGATTCCGGCCGCCTGCAGCTGCGCCGCCAGGGTTTCAGCCTGCTGCTGCAGCGTGACATAGACAATGGTCGCGTCTTGCGGTGCGGCCTTCAGTTGCTGCAGCAGCAACTGCAGCTTTTCTTCCTCGCGACAGGGTGTGACGCCCAGCGCCAGGTTGGGCCGGTAAAAGCCGGTCTGGATATGGTTGGCCGCCGGGATGCCGAACTGGCGGCAGATGTCCTCGGCCACCGACGGCGTCGCCGTCGCGGTAAGCGCCAGCACCCGCTGCACGCCGACCTCCCGCGCCAGCTGCGCCAGCTTGAGATAGTCGGGACGGAAGTTGTGGCCCCACTCCGAGATGCAGTGGGCCTCGTCGACGGCCAGCATCCCGATGCTCAAATCCTTGAGCAACGACAGGAAGCGCGCGTTCTGCAGCCGTTCCGGCGCCACGTACAGCAGCCTGAGTTCGCCGCTGCGCAGCTGCCGGTAGATCTCGCGCACCTCGTCGCCGCTGCGGCTGGAGTCCAGCCGCGCCGCGGCGATACCCCTAGCCTGCAGCGCCGCCACCTGGTCCTGCATCAGTGCGATCAGCGGCGACACCACCAGCGTCAGGCCGTCGATCAGCAGCGCCGGCAACTGATAGCAGAGGCTCTTGCCGCCACCGGTCGGGAATACCGTAAGCACCGACTCCCCGGCCAGCAGCTTGTCGATGGCGGCCTCCTGGCCAGGGCGAAATGCCTCGAGGCCGAAAGTGGATCTGAGGGTTTCGAGTGCGGCAGTCATGGCCAGTCCTTATCTCTGTATTTGTACCCTGCAATGGCAGGGACGGCGATACAGGTGTCTTGATCGCCATTGAAATGCACTGCGGTCATTAGACCCCTTCGCGCCCGGCCACCGCAAACCCATATCGAGTGAAAGCGCGGCCTGCGGTTCTCTTCTATCCTGCAGAAAGAGAGTCCCTGGGGAGCGAGGGACAACACTGGCGCCAGCGCAACCGGATTGCTCGTTGAGTGCGCCTCCCGGACCAGATTGGCTGGCAAGGGGGAAAAACTATGTCCGTAGGCGAAATCTGCAACCGCGAAGTGGTCGTCGTCGACCAGAACGAGAACATCAGCGATGCTGCACGGCTGATGCGCAAGTATCATGTCGGCAACGTGGTGGTGGCAAGGACAGCGAACGACGGCACACGGCGGCCGGTCGGTATTCTCACCGACCGCGATATCGTGATCGAGCTGCTGGCAAAAGGGGTTGACCTCGATGCAATCTCCGTCGGCGACGCCATGACCTACGATCTGCTGACGCTGAACGAAAACGACGAGGTGGACGAAGCCATCAAGCAGATGCGGGCACAAGGCGTACGACGCGCGCCAGTAGTCAACGGCAGCGGGCTGCTGGTCGGTATTCTGGCGGTTGACGACGTCATCGAGCGCCTGAGCGAACAGTTCGCCGACCTGGTGGCGCTGCTGCAGCGAGAGCAGCAGCAAGAGCGAAAGCGGCATCCATGACCGGACGCCCACATTCGCGGGTACCGGACCCGCCATCACCGCCCAATCAGCCGATTCATTGACCTGGCTACGCGCTCGCCGCGCGTGGTGAGGGTAAAGTCGTCTTATCCGTCCTCCGATCGGACGCGGCACGGGGAACATCGATGCTCTCGCTATTTACGGACCTGGCGACCTGGCTGGTCTATTCGCTGGCCGGATTCTCGCCGGAAGCCCGGCTCGGGCAGTCACTGCATTTCTTCGTCGAGGACACGACCAAGATCTTCGCGCTACTGGTGATCATGATCTATTCGATCGCCCTGCTCCGCGCCTCGCTGAACGTCGAGCGGGTACGCGACTATCTGGCGAACCGGCACCGGCTCACCGGCTACGGTCTGGGATCGCTGTTCGGCGCCATCACGCCGTTCTGTTCCTGCTCCAGCATCCCCGTTTTTCTCGGCTTCACCTCGGCCGGTATCCCGGTGGGCATCACCATGGCATTTCTGATCACTTCGCCGCTGATCAACGAAGTCGCGGTTCTGCTGCTGATAAGCCTGGTTGGCTGGAAAGTCACGCTGCTCTATGTGCTGGTCGGAATGGCCGTCGGTATCACCTGTGGCGCACTGCTGGACGCGTTTCACGCCGAGCGGCTACTGCAACCCTTTGCCCTGAAGGCCTACCGCAACGCCAGTGCTGGGCAGTCGTCGGGGGCCAGCCGCGAACGGATGACGTTGCGCGAGCGTCACACCTTTGCCAAAGACGAACTGGCGGATATCTTCAGCCGTGTCTGGAAATGGGTATTTATCGGCGTTGGCCTCGGCGCCGCGCTGCACGGCTTCGTGCCGCAGGACTGGTTCGAGGCGAACCTGGGGCACGGCGAATGGTGGTCGGTACCGATGGCGGTATTGGTCGGCGTCCCCCTCTATTCCAACGCGACCGGCGTAATCCCGGTGATGGAGAGCCTGATACTGAAGGGCCTGCCACTGGGCACTACCCTCGCCTTTTGCATGAGCACGGTCGCGGCCAGTTTCCCGGAGTTCGTGCTGCTGAAGCAGGTGATGCAGTGGAAGCTGCTGATCATCCTGTTCTTGATGCTGCTGATGGCGTTCACGATGGTCGGGTGGGCGCTGAATATCGGATATGTCGGCTGAGCGCCAGGTTGGATACAGCAGCGCAGCGACCGCAGGGGATTGTGGGCGGCAGTCCCGTGGAAGGCCGTCCCGCGGGACCGCCCGCATTGCAGGAGCAAGTGCCGGCCCTGGAACACAACACCAGCCGCAGACTCAACGGCGGGCAGTCGAGCGTGAAATACCGAATAACCAGAGGTGAGCGATGAAAGAGATCAAGGTACTGGGCAGCGGTTGCACCAAGTGCGTGAAGACCGCCGAGCTGATTCAGTCAATTGCGGCCGAGCGGGGCATCGAGGTCCAGGTCGTCAAGGAAACCAATCCCGAGGTTTTCATGCACTACGGCGTGATGCGCACGCCGGCGGTGGTGGTCGACGACGAGCTCAAGCACTCTGGATCGATTCCGCACAGAGCCCAGGTCGCCGAGTGGCTGGACTGACGATTCCCGCCGTCGACGCGTAATACGTTGGTCATTGCTTTCAAAGGATGGCCATCAGGCACGCCCGGACCCGTCTGTGAAACGACGCTGTACAACCTGACGGGCTGTCCAGCGGACGGCAGTTGGGGCTTGAACAGTCGGGAAGACGTTATGTTCAGGCCCCTGCTGCCATCTGCTGCACCAGCTTTTCGATTTCCTCCAGAATCAGCCGTCTGGCCCTGGGCTCATCTACATCCGGAATATCCCACTCCATTTCTTTGAGATACTTGTCGACCAGGTTTTTAACATCGCTGTCCAGTGCCTTGCGGAGCTTTTCCAGCTCGATATCTTCCATGTTGGACATCGTTAATCTCCAGTCCTGCTTCGCCAATGAAAATGGTAGCAGGTAAAAATGCGCCTATTGCCCTCGCGATGCCTATCCTATCGCAAGATATCAAATCAATTTCATATTCGGTCAAATCCTGATTCCAGGAATTTCTTAATCTGTAACCCACCCTGTAGCGCTACCGGTTTCTCGATAGCGGAGCCGGTCAGCCGCCTAACGGCTGTATAAACATCATCACTTTTCAGCACGGGGGGAGCCTTGGCTTTACCTGGAAATCACACGGAGTTGTCCAAACAGGATCTCTCGCCGCCCCAAAACCGCTAGGGATGATGTGAAGCCTTATGAAGCAGAACTTCACCACAAATAAAAGGAAAAACAGATGGCTGCCTACGCTATTTTCGATGTCGATATTTATGATCTTGAGCGCTACCAGGATTTTATGGCCCAGGTAAAACCCGTTTTAGAAGCCGCTGGCGGAAGGTATCTCGCTCGAGGTGGAGCTCACAAAGTCTACGAGGGGGACTGGAACCCACGACGGATAGTGTTGTTTGAATTCCCCTCGATGGATTTACTCGAGGAGTTTTACTTCAGCGATGTATACCAGGGACTCAAATCCATTCGCGATGAGTGCAGCTCCGGTCGCGTTGTCGCAGTCGAAGGCGCATAACGGCCCACAATATCCAGCGCAGACGGCCTAGCAGCACGCACTGGCGGTGGAGCGCGAGTCCCCCACAATCTACACAACCAAGACGCACCTGTTATGAACCTCAATATGAACGGCCGCAAGGCCATCGTCTGCGGCGCTTCCAAGGGCCTCGGCCGCGCCTGCGCCATGGCTCTCGCCGCCGAGGGCGTGGACCTGGTTATCAACGCACGTAACGCCGAGGCTCTGGAAGCAACCGCCGAAGCGATACGCACCCGGACCGGGCTCAAGGTACAGGCGGTCGCCGCCGATATCACCACCGAAGCAGGGCGTGACCAGGTACTGGCCGCCTGCCCTGACCCCGATATCCTGGTGACCAATGCGGGCGGCCCCCCTCCGGGCGACTTCCGTCACTGGGATGAACAGGCATGGTATGCCGCTGTGGACGCCAACATGCTGGCACCGATCTTCATGATCCGGGCGGTGGTGGACGGTATGCTGGAGCGCGGCTACGGTCGCATCGTCAATATCACCTCGTCGGCCGTGAAAGCGCCGATCCCGATCCTCGGCCTCTCCAACGGCGCCCGTAGCGGCCTGACCGGTTTCGTCGCAGGACTGGCTCGAGAGACCGTGGCAAAAAATGTCACCATCAACAATCTTCTGCCGGGTTCTTTCGAAACCGATCGCTTGAAGTCCACCCTGGAGTCCTATGCGCAGAAACTGGGTGTCAGTGCCGATCAGGTCCGCCAGCAGCAGATGCAGGCCAGCCCCGCGGGGCGTTTTGGTGATCCGGCCGAATTCGGCGCCCTCTGTGCCTTTCTCTGCGGCGCCCAGGCGGGCTTTATCACCGGCCAGAACCTGCTACTGGACGGCGGCGCCTATCCGGGGACTTTCTAGGGACTGATGACGTTTCGTCAAGGGGTAAGGCGTCAGTGTTGGGTTGCGGCCCTGCGGGCCTCCACCCAACCTACGTTTCTCATCCCTGCTCAGTTCCGGGGTTATTAACGGGGTATGAGCAACGTCTACAGCGCCAACGGATCGACCAGCGCGATACAGAAGAGTATGCCGAAGCCGAGCAGCAACCGCGCCGTCGCCGGCGTCAACGGCCGGCGCAGCTGCTGCGGTGCGCGCAGCAGGCGGACCGGCTTCAACGCCAGCAGCAGGCTCGGCAGCACCCAGAGGGCGCCGGGCAACATGCCCAGCAGCATCAGCAGCGCGGTCCACAGGTAGACCGCAGCCAGCAGCATGAGGTAGAGCCGGGCCGCCGCATCGAAGCCGATGCGTACCGTCAGGGTACCGAGGCCCTCGCCCAGGTCCGCCTCGTAATCGCGCAGCTCGTTGCTCAACAGAAGCAGGGCTACCAGCAGGCTTACCGGCACCGTCTGCAGAATGAGCGTCAGCGTCAGCGGCGCGCCCAGCGCCACGGCGCTGCCGGCGATCATCAGCACGCCCATCAGCCAGAACACCAGTGCAACCCCGAGGCCACGGTTCTTGTAATTGACCGGGGCGATCGTGTAACCGAGGGCGCCCGCCAATCCCAGCACGCACAGCCCGAGGAAACCGAGTCCCCGGAGGGACACGAAATACACAGCGATAACGGCGGCCAGCAGAAAACAGCAGAGACCGGCCCTGAAGTTGCGACGAATCGCCTGAACCCAGGTCTCGCGCCCCGGGCAATGGCGCAGCAGGCGGATATCGGCATGGTCGTTGATCAGGTTGACCCCGGCCTGCAGCAGAACCCCGCCGAGGAGCACCAGCGCGGCGTCAACCGGACGGGCCGGTCGCAGCAGCCCCGCCTGGACAATACCGACCAGGCAGGTCACCAGCGCAACCGGAAAGGAGAACGGCCGCAGCGCGCGCTTAAAGGCGTATTTCCCTGTCGTCATCGGAGCTCCCTGACATCGATCACACCGGACGCATTCTACCCCGCCTGGCGCGCGCCATACCCGACCTGAATCAACCCATCATGACCGTGGTCACCGATGATGGGTTGCGCCGCCGTCAGGTTTCCAAAGAATGCCAGGGTTGTGTGCCAGTGGCGACTCCACCCATCTATCCCCCGGCCGGAAAGGGCTGCCACATTTTGCCGGTACGAAGTGCCGGGAAAAGGCCTCAGAACCCTTCCCGCCCTGCCGCGGCGAAGGCATCGCGGGTTAAGTTTTCGTGGCCATCTGCAGTGATCGCCACGTTATCCTCGATACGGATCCCGCCGAACGGAAGCAGTGATTCAACACGGTTCCAATCGACCACGCGCCCAGCCGGTGACTGGCGCAGGTCGTCGAGCAGCGACGGGATGAAGTAGAGCCCCGGCTCGATGGTGACGACAAAGCCCGGCTCCAGTTCACGCGTGAGGCGCAGGAACGGATGCTCGGCCGGCGGTTCGCGCAGCGCGCCGCAGGCATCCTGCTGCCAGCCGCCGACATCGTGGACCTGCAGGCCCAGCAGATGGCCAAGGCCGTGGGGGAAGAAGGTGCGGGTGACGCCCTGCTCCAGCTGCGCCTCGACCGAGGCATTCACCAGCCCGCTGTCGGCAAGGATCTGCGCCAGCTTCGCATGCATGTTCCGGTGCAGATCGACAAAGTCAGCGCCAGCTTTGACAGAGTGCAGCAAGGATTTTTGTGCACTGTCGAGCGCCGCCACCAGCTCCGCGAAAGCCGACTGTTTATCGGCGGCGTGGGTGCGGGTGATGTCGGCGGCGTATCCCAGGTGCGCGGCGCCGGCGTCGAGCAGCAGCGTGTGGCGCTCAGCCGGTGCCGCACGATCCTGGAACTGGTAGTGCAGCACGGCCGCGTGCTCGTTGAGCGCGACGATATTGTCGTAGGGCAGGTCGCGTTCGTTGTGATCGGTCGCGGCCAGGTAGCCCTGGTGGATACGGTATTCGCTGGCTCCAACGCTGAACAGCTGCTCGGCGGCGATATGGCCGAGCACCGCGGTCCGGTTGGCGCGGCGCAGGCAGTCCAGCTCCCAGTCGGTCTTGACCGCGCGTTCATAGTCGAGCCGCGCCATCAGCGCTGCGGGATTCTGTTGCCAGTCGTCGGCGGCGAAAGACGGCCGCTCCGCGGCGATCAGGGCGGTACGGCCGAGGCCGGACAGCGCCGAGGTCAGCCCGTCCCTGTCGGCGAAGCACTCGACCTCGAAGCACCGCGTCCAGTCGCCGGTCGGCGCTTCAGGTGTCTGGTGCCAGAAATCGTCCGGGCAGTAGAGATAGAGCACCGGCACTCGGCCGGGGCGCAGCAGCAGCCAGCTGCCCGGGTGCTGGGTCAGCTGCGGCAACCACTGCACGAACGGCGGATGGGCACGGAACGGATAGTGGTTATCGTCGAGAAAACGGCGCGGCGCGGTGCCGGATCCCAGCAACAGCGCGTCGAAGCCGCCGGCATCCAGGGCCCGGTCAAAACGAGTTCTGAGTGTTTCGATATGCTGTTGGAACAGTTCGTACATGGGGTATTCTTCTCCGGTCCCGGGATGGGATGCTGAATGGCAGGCGCGCTCAGATCGCCGGGCGCGCCGCCTGCTCGAAACGTTCGGCCAGCAGGGCCCAGATCGCTTCGAGATTGCTGTTGTGGTCGTGTCTGCGGCGGTATAGCCGAATCTGCAGCGGTATGTGCCAGCTTTCGTCGCCCGCCAGCGCCAGCTGACCGTATTTGAGGCTGTCGTCGATCAGGCGGCGCGGCACCCAGCCGACGCCGAAGCCTTCCTTGACCATCGCCTTGACGCTGACGGCGTGGGCGTTTTCGTTCATCGTCACCAGTTGCGGCGGATCCAGCCGCTGCTGCACGAACTGCTGTATCACCGGCCGCGCGAACGCGCTGTCGTGGTAGCCGATGTAGGGCAGCGGCTTGCGGCTGCTGCCGGGCAGTCGAAACTGCGGCTCGCCTTTATCGTCGAGGGCGCTGACCGGCACCAATAACTCATCGGCGACGGTCAGGTGCTCGAAGCGCTCGTCCTCCAGCGCCTGCATGAAGTCGATTGCCGGATGCCAGTAGCACAGCACCAGGTCGGTTTCGCCCTGCGTCAGGGCATTGACGAAGTCGGCGCCGACCCAGGCGGTGGATTTCAGATTCAGCTCCAGGTTGATCCCGTGCTCTTCCGCGAACGGCTGCACCCAATCGTTGTAGAAGCACAGGTACAGCGTCTGGGTGGTGGCGAAGTGCAGCCGGCTACCCTGCTCCTCGCGGATTTCGTTACAGCGCGACTTGGTTTCGCGGGCGATGCGACTGATCTGCTCGGCGCCTGCCAGGAACGTCTCGCCAGCCGGCGTCAGCGACAACGGCAGGGTATTGCGGTCGATCAGGGTTACGCCCATCTCGTCTTCGAGCAGCTTGATGCGCCGGCTCAGCGTTGGCTGGGTGACATTGCGCTCGTCAGCAGCGCGGGAAAAGTGCCGCGTTTTAGCCAGCGCTATGAAATCATCCAGCCAACGTACTTCCACCCTACTTTCTCCCTATAGACGCCCCAGCCAAGCCAGTATCGGGTCGAGCAGCGAAGTGCCGAGGCGCGCCGAGCGTTCCGGCGACCAGCCCTGCTCCGCGTCCGGCCGCAGGTCATTGTCCTTGAACGGCATCTCCAGCGTCATTGCAGGACAGCCGAACTCTTTGCCGACCCAGTTGCTTGCCAGGGTAATCGCCTCCTCGGTCACATGTTTGCCAATCGGGTAGCCACGCTCCAGCTGGAAATCGGCATTGACCGCCTGCAGGTCCAGCTCGAACTGCCGCTCCTGCGACAACAGATCATCCTCGACCCAGGGCAGTCCCTCCTGGCCGGCAATGAAGTTGCAGGGCAGGCCCTCGTCACCATGCAGGTCGAGATAGAGGTCGACGCCTGTCTGCTCCATACGTGCACGTACCATGAACACCTCGGGACTGCGCTCCAGGCTTGGCGCGTTCCATTCCCGGTTCAGATTCACGCCAATAGCATTTGTACGCAGGTGACCACGTACGGATCCATCGGGGTTCATGTTCGGTACCAGGTAGATTACCGCCTGCTCCAGAATCCGCCCCGCCTGGGCATCATGACAATCGAGCAGCCTGTCGATCAGGCCTTCGGCGCACCACTCGGCCATGGTCTCGCCGGGGTGCTGGCGCGCCGTGATCCAGATCGTTTTGCGCCCGGGCGCCGGCTCGCCGAAGCGCAGCATATCAAGGTCGCGACCGTCCAGCGTGGCGCCCAGGTTTTCCACCCGCACCCTGCCGGACTGCGCCGCCCGCGCGATCAGGTCAAGATGGCGCTCGAAAGCGTAGGGCGCGAAATAAGCATAGTAGAGGCTGTCCTGGCCCGGCGTGTGCTCGATCACCAGCTCGCCGTCCTGGTAGCGGGTCGGCACTCGAAACCAGTGCCTGCGGTCATAGGACGCTACCGCACGGTAGTCGTCCCAGCCATCCGGGTACGAAGCGCCACCGGCGTTGGTCAGGCGCAGGCGCAGCGCCTGCTCACGCGCGCCCTGGACGCGGAAATGGAACCACTGGTAGAAATCCGAGCCGTTGTCCTTGCGAATCGCGAGCCGGATATCATCCGTCGCAGCGGCATCCAGCACCTCGATATTGCCGCTGTCGAAGGCCGCGCTGATATGGATTGCAGCCATCAGATACGCCCCTCCTCTACGGCATGGCAAGCCACTTGACCGCCTTCGCTGGTCGCGATCAGCTGCGGAATTTCGCGCTTGCAGCGTTCGTTGGCGTGCGGGCAGCGGCCGTGGAAGACGCAGCCGGACGGCAGATTAACCGGCGTCGGCACCTCGCCCTCGAGCTTGATATGCCCGGGCCGGCCGGTTTCCAGCCGCGGAATCGCCGACAACAGCGCCTGGGTATAGGGGTGTCGCGGCGTCGCGAACAGCGTCTTGGTTGGCGCCAGTTCGCACAAAGAACCCAGATACATCACCGCAACGCGGGTACCGAAGTGCTCGACGACCGAGAGGTCATGGGTGATGAACAGGTAGGTCAGGTTGCGGCTTTCCTGGGCGTCCATCATCAGGTTCAGCACCTGGGCCTGGATCGAGACGTCCAGCGCCGAAATCGGCTCATCGGCGACGATGAACTCCGGGTCCACCGCCAGCGCCCGGGCGATGCTGATGCGCTGGCGTTGACCGCCGGAGAACTCGTGCGGGAAGCGCTTCGCCCAGGTCGGGTCGATACCGACCGAATGCATCACCTCGTGCACCTTGTCGCGGATCTCGCTGTTGGAGGCGCCGGCGTTGTGAAAGCGTACCGGCTCCTCCAGCGTCTGGGCAATGGTCATGCGCGGGTTCAGCGATGCGTACGGGTTCTGGAAGATCATCTGCATCTTGCGTCGGTACGGCAGTACCTGGCGGTCACTGAGGTTGTCGATGCGCTGACCCTCGTAACTGATGCTACCGGCACTCGGGCTCAGCAGACCCATCACGGTGCGGGCCACGGTGGACTTGCCACAGCCGGACTCGCCGACCACGCAGAGCGCTTCGCCGCGCTGCACATCGAGGCTGACGCCGTTGATGGCGTGTACGTGCTCCTGCTCGCGCACCAGTTTGCCGCCACGGAACTTCAGCTGCTCGAGGAAATCACCGGAGATCGAGAAGCGCTTGTACAGATCCTCGATCTGCACCAGGGGTTTGACGTCGGCATTCATCTTACTTCACCTCCACTAGACGCGGCGCTTCATTCTCCGCCAGTTGCTGGGCCACCATATGGCAGGCGACACGACAGCCGCCGGAGCGGACATAGTCGGGCAGCGCGGTGCGGCAGACATCCATGGCGTAATCGCAGCGCGGATTGAAGGCACAACCGGTCGGGATGTTCTGCAGCGGCGGCATCGAACCGCGGATCTGATTGAGCCGCTGTCCCGGAATCGCCATCTGCGGCAGCGCGTTCATCAGCCCCTGGGTATAAGGGTGCTGGGCATCGTTGATGATCTCACGCGTCGGGCCGTGCTCGATGATGCGGCCGGCGTACATCACCATCGCCTGGCGCGTTACCTGGGAGACGACACCGAGGTCATGGGTAATCAGCATCAGCGCCACGCTGTTGCGCTCGCACAGTTCCAGCATCAGCTCCATGATCTCGGCCTGGATGGTCA
>JABXIM010000176.1 GCA_013373085.1 Oceanospirillaceae bacterium
CCGTTGGACTCGGTGATCTCGGAGACCACGCGGATGGTGTACGGGAACTCTTCCTGGCTCGGCAGCACCGCGGCGACACCGCGACGGGCCAGACGGCCGTGACCGATTTCACGACGACCGGCACCACCCATGCGGCCCGCTTCACCGACCGAGTACGGCGGGAAGTTGTAGTGCAGCATGAACGGATCCTTGCGCTCGCCTTCGATGGCGTCGATGATCTGCTGGTCGCGGCTGGTACCCAGGGTACAGGTCGCGATGGCCTGGGTTTCACCACGGGTGAACAGCGCAGAGCCGTGGGCGCCCTGCAGCAGGTCGATCTCGACATTGATCGGGCGCACGGTCTTGTTGTCGCGACCGTCGATACGCGGCTCGCCGTCGATGATGCGGTTACGCACGATCTCTTTTTCCAGCGAGTTGAAGATACCGGCGACAGCCTTGTCGCTCGGCTGGCCTTCTTCGCTGCCGGACAGTTCGGCAACCGCCTTGCTGCGCAGATCCGCCAGGGAGTTTTGACGCTGCTGCTTGTCGGCGATCTGATAAGCGCTGGCGATACCTTCACCGACCAGGCCACGGACCTGGGCGATCAGGGCTTCGTTCTTCGCGGCCGGCTGCCAGTCCCACTTCGGCTTGCCAGCTTCGGCGACCAGCTCGTTGATCGCCTGCACGGCAACCTGCATTTCCTGGTGCGCGAACAGCACTGCACCCAGCATCTCGTCTTCGGTCAGCTCCTTGGCTTCCGACTCGACCATCAGCACGGCATCGCTGGTACCGGCGACAACCATGTCCAGCTCGGAGCTGGCCAGCTGCTCGTAGGTCGGGTTGAGAATGTAGCCGTCAGCTTCGGTGAAGCCGACGCGGGCACCACCGATCGGGCCCAGGAACGGAATACCGGAAATGGCCAGTGCCGCAGAGGTACCGAGCATTGCCGCGATATCCGGATCATTCACCTTGTCGGCGGACATGACGGTACAGATAACCTGTACCTCGTTCATGTAACCTTTCGGGAACAGCGGACGGATCGGACGGTCGATCAGGCGCGAGGTCAGGGTTTCCTTCTCGGACGGACGCGCTTCACGCTTGAAGAAACCACCCGGGATACGGCCGACAGCGTAGTATTTTTCCTGGTAGTGCACGGACAGCGGGAAGAAGTCCTGGCCTTCCTTTGCTTCCTTGGCACCGACCACGGTACATAGCACCTGGACGCCATCCATGGTGACCATCACGGCACCGGTTGCCTGACGGGCGATACGGCCGGTTTCCAGAGTCACCTGGTGGTTGCCGTACTGGAATGTCTTGGTAATAGCTTGCACGATTTGTCTCCTCGTTCGAGCGAGTCTCAATCTGCAACCACCGCCCCATTCAGTCCTTCTGTGTAGCCTGTACTCAGTTGCGCTCTGCAGCAAAACGCAATTGAGTACGGGCCGGCTGAATCAGTTGGAAGTTTGCAGCACATAAAACAAGGGCCATACTCAGTATGGCCCCCGGTATTGCTTAGCGGCGCAGACCCAGGCGTCCGATCAGCTGCAGGTAGCGATCGGCGTCTTTTTTCTTCAGGTAGTCCAGCAGCTTGCGGCGCTGGTTAACCATGCGGATCAGACCACGGCGAGAGTGGTGGTCGCCTTTGTGTTCTTTGAAGTGGTCCTGCAGGCCCTGGATGTTGTGGGACAGCAGTGCAACCTGTACTTCGGGGGAGCCGGTGTCACCTTCGCCACGGGCGAAGTCTTTGACGATTTCAGCTTTCTTTTCTGCGGACAGTGCCATTTGTTAAAACTCCGGTTTCAATATGCACGCGGCTGTTTAGCTATATAGCAATAGCAGGCAAGCCGCGGGTTGATAGACGCGGTGCACCGAGCATATTTTCAGTACACCGTCAGTTTGCCCGCCAAGACGGGCCACGACTCGGGTATCAGGCGGTCGCCAGCAGGCGACGCGGCCTCAGCACACCGTCGTCAGATATTTCCGCGATACCGAGAAAGCGCCCGCTATCACGTTCGAAAATCTTGGTCAGTTCGACCGGCGCCACACCTTGCAGTGCCAGCCGCTGTCCCTGCAGCACACGTTGCGTCTGAACCGCGTCGAGCTCGACCGACGGCAGATCCTCCAGTGCGCTGGTGACGGGCAATAATAGCGCATCGAGACGCGCTTGTATGCTCTTTTCATCCTCCGCTGCGCTGGCAGGCTCCGCCAGCAACTGCAGCTGTTCCAGCCCTATCATCATGTCGGCCGTGTAGGGCCCGCTATCGAGCCGGCGCAGCATCTGCACATGGGCACCGCAGCCGAGCAACTGACCTAGATCTTCGACGATCGAGCGAATGTAGGTGCCTTTGGAACAGCGGATATCCAGGTCGATCTCGTCGCCGCGCAGTGCGGTCATGCGGATTTCGTAGATAGTCACGCGTCGAGGCTTCACCTCGACCTGCACACCCTTGCGGGCCAGCTTGTAGAGCGGCTGCCCCTGGTGCTTGAGCGCCGAGTACATCGACGGCACCTGCTCTATCTCACCGAGAAAATGCTGTTCGAGCAGCGCTTCGATACGGGTACTGTCGAGATCCGCCGGAACCTCGCGCTGTTCAACCACCTCGCCATCGGCGTCGCTGGTCGCGGTGCGTATACCCAGTTTGGCGGTGGTCAGGTAGCGCTTGTCGGCATCGAGCAGGAACTGCGAGAACTTGGTGGCTTCGCCGAATGTGATCGGCAGCATGCCAGTGGCGAGCGGATCCAGCGCGCCGGTATGGCCGGCCTTGGCCGCACCATAAAGCCGCTTGACTCGCTGCAATACGCCGTTAGAGGTCAGTCCTGCCGGCTTGTCGACCAGCAGGATGCCATCGAGCGCCCGGCCCTTGGCCTGTCTTTTACCCATAAGTCACTCCTCAGCGAGTCGCCAAGAGGTCAGCCGCACGACGCATTTTTGAAGGCATAGTGGGCCTATGTCGAAAAAATGCAACACAGCGGATGGCCCCTTGGGGGCTCGCCCGAGGGGAGCTCCCCAATTCGCCCTCGTCCGTGTTGCCGTTCTTGGCAAGAGGCCCACTATTCCCTGCGAACGCCGCCTTGCCGAGAACGAATTGGGGGGCTCTGAGAGGCGACTTATGGATAAAGGGCAGGCCATTTTTCGGGCCATGGCCTTACTCCTCGTCCGGGGTACTGTCCTTGCTCTCGCGCTGATACGCCTGCTCAATCAGACTGTGCAGGCGGCGTCCCCGCTCGACGGTTTCGTCGAAGTGAAAACGCAGCTGCGGCATGACCCGCAGCTTGATACCACGTGCCAGCTCATGACGCAGGAATCCGGCGGCCTTGTTCAGCACCGCCAGCGAGTCCTTGACCGTCTGCGCCTCGTTCTGATCGCCCAACGGCATCACGGTGACGTAGACGTCGGCATAGCCGAGGTCCTTGGCCACCCGCACGTAGCTGACGGTGACCATCCCCAGGCGAGGGTCCTTGATTTCGAACTGGATGAGCTGGGCCAGATCCCGCTGGATCTGGTCCGCTACCCGCTGTGTGCGACTGAATTCGCGTGCCATTCGTTAAGGACCTTAGATCGTGCGCTGAACTTCAATGGTGTCGAAGACCTCGATCTGGTCGCCGACCTTGACGTCATTGTAGTTCTTGACGCCGATACCGCACTCCATGCCCTGACGCACTTCGGCAACCGCATCCTTGAAGCGACGCAGCGACTCCAGTTCGCCTTCGTAGATCACCACGTTGTCACGCAGGACGCGAATGCGCTTGTTGCGGTACACGGTACCCTCGATGACCATACAGCCGGCGACGGCGCCGATTTTCGGCGAACGGAAGACATCACGGACCTCGGCGACGCCGACGATCTGCTCGCGGTATTCCGGCGACAGCAGACCGCTCATCGCCTGCTTGACGTCATCGATGATGTCATAGATGACGCTGTAGTAGCGCAGTTCGATACCTTCGCGCTCGACGATCGCCTTGGCCTGGTTGTCGGCACGGACGTTGAAGCCAATGACGATAGCGTTGGAGGCCAGCGCCAGGTTGGCTTCGGTCTCGGAGATACCGCCGACACCGCCGGAGACGATGTTGACCTTGACCTCGTCGGTAGACAGGTCTTCCAGGGTCTGGGTCAGCGCCTCCAGAGAACCGCGTACGTCGGCCTTCAGCACGATGTTCAGCGACTGTACGTCGCCCGCCTGCATGTTGGCGAACAGGTTCTCCAGCTTGGAGGCCTGCTGGCGCGCCAGCTTGATTTCGCGGAACTTGCCCTGACGGAACAGCGCCACTTCTCGCGCCTTCTTCTCGTTGCTGACGACGGTGAAATCGTCACCGGCATCCGGCGTACCGTCGAGACCCAGGATCTCGACCGGAATGGACGGACCCGCTTCTTCGATGGCGTTGCCGTTCTCGTCCGTCATGGCACGGACACGGCCGTAGTGCAGACCGGCGAGGACGATGTCGCCGCGGCGCAGCGTACCATTCTGGACCAGCACCGTGGAGACGGAACCGCGCCCCTTGTCCAGGCGCGACTCGACGACCACGCCCTGTGCCGGCGCATCGGCAACTGCGGTCAGTTCCAGTACCTCGGCCTGCAGCAGCACGGACTCGAGCAGCTCGTCGATGCCCTGGCCGGTCTTGGCCGAGACGTTGACGAACTGAACTTCGCCGCCCCAGTCTTCCGGGATGACGTCGCGCTGCGCGAGTTCGTTCTTGACGCGATCCGGATCGGCATCTTCCTTGTCGATCTTGTTGACCGCGACGACCAGCGGCACACCGGCCGCTTTGGCGTGCTGCACCGCTTCTTCGGTCTGTGGCATAACGCCGTCGTCGGCGGCAACCACCAGGATGACGATGTCGGTCAGCTTGGCGCCGCGCGCACGCATCGCGGTGAAAGCCGCGTGCCCCGGGGTATCCAGGAAGGTGATCATGCCGTTGTCGGTTTCGACGTGGTAGGCACCGATATGCTGCGTAATGCCGCCGGACTCGCCCGCAGCGACGCGGGTGGTACGGATGTAGTCGAGCAGAGAGGTCTTACCGTGGTCAACGTGACCCATGACGGTCACGACCGGCGCACGACCGCTGGCCTCGCCCTGCGACTGCTGCAGGCTCTCGATCAGCGCTTCTTCGACCGCGTTCTCCTGCATCGGCTTGGCGACGTGGCCCATCTCCTCGACCACGAGGATTGCCGTATCCTGGTCGATGACCTGGTTGATGGTCGCCATGGCGCCCATCTTGAACATCACCTTGATTACCTCGGCCGCCTTGATCGACATCTTCTTGGCGAGATCCGCCACGGTGATGCTCTCGGGTATCTGCACTTCGTGCACCACCGGAGCAGTCGGCTCCTTGAAGCCGTGCACGTTGGGCTTGCCGGCGCGACCGCGGCCCTTGCCGGCGCCACGGGTGAGCTTGCCGCCGCGACGGCCACGCTCCTCGTCGAAGCCACCACGACCGGTACGCGCAGCCGGCTTGGCGCCGCGCGGCGGTTTTTTGTCCTCGCTGCGACGCTGTTGCTGCTGCTGCTTTTTCTTCTCCCGGCGCTGGGCTTCTTCGCGATGATCGACCTTGGGTGCAGCCGGAGCCGGCGGCGCGTCGCTCTCGACCTCGACGGCCTTTTCAACCACAGGCTCGGACTTCGGCGCTTCCGCCTCTGTCGCCGGTGCCTGCTCGGCCGGCGCTTGAACGACTGCAGCCACTTCAGGCGCGCTGCCCGCCGCCGCTTCCTGCGCGGCTGCGGTCTCGACCTGCGCTTCCTCGGCCGGCGCGGCTACTGCCTCGTCCTCGGCCGGAGTACGCTTGACGTAAGTGCGCTTTTTGCGGACTTCGATGTTGATGGTCTTTTTCTTGCCCGATGCACCCGCCACCTTCAACTGAGAGGTGGTCTTGCGCTTGAGCGTGATTTTCTTCGGCTCGCCGGATTCAGCGTTTTCGCCATGGCTGCGCTTGAGGTAGGTGAGCAGATCCTGACGCTCGCCCTCGCTGACCTTGGAGCCTTCGTTTTTACCTTTGATACCCGCTTCCAGCATCTGCTTAAGCAAACGCTCAACGGAAACACCAACCACATCGGCAAGTTGCTGTACGGTTACTTCTGCCATATTGGTTCTCCTATTCCGTTGACCTTACTCATCGTCCGCAAACCAGGGGGCCCGGGCGGTCATGATCAGCTGTGCGGCACGCTCTTCGTCGATACCTTCGATATCCAGCAGATCCTCGACGGCCTGCTCGGCCAGATCCTCCATCGTGATCACCCCTTTCGCGGCCAGCAGATAGGCGGTATGACGATCCATACCGTCCATTTCCAGCAGGTCTGCAGCCGGTTCAGCGTTCTCCAGTACCTCTTCGCTGGCGATGGCCAGGTTGAGCAGGGCATCCTTGGCCCGGGAACGCAGCTCTTCAACGATATCTTCGTCGAACCCGTCGATTTCAAGCATCTCGTCGACAGGGACGTAGGCAACCTCTTCCAGCGAGGTGAAACCTTCACCGACCAGAACCTCGGCGACATCTTCATCGACGTCGAGGTGGTTCATGAAGGTTTCCATGATGGAGCCGATTTCGGACTGCTGCTTCTCGGCAGCCTCTTCTTCGGTCATAACGTTCAGTGTCCAGCCGGTCAGTTCACTGGCCAGTCGGACGTTCTGGCCACTGCGGCCAATCGCCATTGCCAGGGCTTCCTGGGCAACGGCCACATCCATGGAGTGGGAATCCTCATCAATGATGATGGATGCCACTTCCGCCGGCGACATGGCGTTGATCACCAACTGGGCCGGGTTGTCGTCCCAGAGAATGATGTCGACACGTTCGCCGTTGAGTTCGTTCGAGACCGCCTGCACACGGGCGCCGCGCATCCCCACACAGGCACCGACCGGGTCGATGCGGCCGTCATTGGTCTTGACGGCGATCTTGGCACGGGACCCCGGATCGCGCGCGGCGGCACGGATTTCGATCACCTCTTCGGCAATCTCCGGCACCTCAATGCGGAACAGTTCGATCAGCATTTCCGGGCAGCTGCGGCTGAGGATCAGTTGCGGCCCGCGACCTTCGGCGCGCACTTCGTGCAGAATGGCGCGGACGCGGTCGCCCATGCGGAAGGTTTCCCGACCGATCAGGTGCTCACGCGGCAACAGTGCCTCGGCGTTATTGCCCAGGTCGACGATAATATTATCGCGTGTCACCTTTTTGACACTGCCGGAAATCAGTTCGCCTTGGTGTTCCTGGTACTGGGCCACGACCTTGGCGCGCTCCGCTTCGCGTACCTTCTGCACGATCACCTGCTTGGCGGTCTGGGCAGCGATACGTCCGAATTTGACGGACTCGACCGCCTCTTCGTACATATCGCCGGGCTGCAGATTGACGTCCTGCTCGTGAGCCTCCTCCAACGTCAGCTCGGTGCCGAGCGCCGGTACTTCTTCGTTGCTGACGACCAGCCAGCGACGGAACGTCTCGTAGTCACCGGTCGCACGATCGATCTCGACGCGGATATCGGCTTCTTCGTCGTAGCGCTTCTTGGTAGCGGTCGCGAGCGCAAGCTCGATCGCCTCAAAGATCACCTCTTTGGGGACGTCCTTTTCGTTCGATACCGCTTCTGCTACTAACAGGATCTCTTTATTCATGCCATTGCCTCGCCAAACCCTTCGCAGTTCCTCAGAACTGCGGAACTATATTCGCGCGATCGATAAGGTCGATCGGCAATAGATATTCTTCTTTGTCCACCACCAAAAGCACTTCGTCGCCTTCGACACCGTTGAGCAGACCCTTGAACTTGCGTCGCCCCTCGAACGGCACACGCAGCCGTAACTGCACCTGGTGCCCAGCCCAGGCTGCGAACTGTTCCAGCGTGAACAGTGGCCGATCCATACCCGGGGATGACACCTCCAGGTTGTAGTGGCCACTGATCGGCTCCTCGACATCCAGAACGCCGCTGACCTGGTGGCTGACCTTGGCGCAGTCATCGACGGTGATACCGTCTTTGCTGTCGATGTAGATGCGCAGCACGCTGTGCGCTCCCTGGGCCAGATACTCGATACCCCAGAGCTCGAAGCCAAGCGCGGTGACGCTGGGCTCGATCAGTTCGTGTAGCAATTTCAGCTTCGCTGACACCGGCTAACCTCGTCTTGATAGGCGTCTGGGCTGTCTCTGAAAACAAAAAATGGGCCTCTTCGGGACCCATTTCTGATCACGGCACCAGCGCCTTGAGTTACCTAACCCCCTGCCGCCATGCATCCAGCATCTGCAGGACTGGTACTTCCATGTACGAAAAAGCCCCTTAATAGGGGCCTTTTCGAGAACATACGAATAGGTGGCAGTAGGCAAAATAAATCTAACACTTGCCTGACTACACCGGGCGCCCCTTAACAGTGAGCCCGCCCGCCGGACTTCCCATCTGGAAGTACCGACTACAAGGTGGTAGCGGGGGCTGGATTTGAACCAACGACCTTCGGGTTATGAGCCCGACG
>JABXIM010000145.1 GCA_013373085.1 Oceanospirillaceae bacterium
CCCTGCCAGTAGCCGGCGGTGGCATAACCGGAGTTAACCTTGCCGGACGACACCGCATCGAGAATTTCCGGCGGGCTGACCAGTTTGCCCGGTTCGTAGACCTTCATTCGGATGGTGCCGTCACTGACCTTGTCGAGGTGGTCGGCAACCCAGGTGATAGTGGTGCCCAGCGCCGGCAGATTGGTGCCGAAGGCAACCGGCGTTTTCAGCATTACCTTGTCCGCCGCGATGCTGGCGGTCGCGGTGGCGGCAACGGCGGTGGCAACAGCAGCGCTGAGAATCATCGATTTTATTGTTTTCATGTAAAGCTCCAGTTTGTGGTTTTCAATTCCAATATCGTTTTCCGCCGCGCATCCGCGCTGCGGTTCCATTCCCTTTGGGGAGTCGGTCATCAATGGCAAAAAGGTTCAGTGCGCCGTCCATGCGCCGTCGATCGGCAGCGCCGCGCCGGTAATGCCGGCTGCGGCATCGCTGCACAGATAGGCCGCCAACTCGCCGATCGCTGCCGGCGGTATCAATGACGGATAAGGCGTCTTGCTGTGGATCAGCCCGAGTTTGGCTTCTTCGAAACTGACGCCGTGTTCACCGGCGTAATGCTCGAACTGCTGATTCAGCAACGGGGTATCGGTCCAGCCCGGACAGATAGCGTTCGCGGTAATGCCGTCCGGGGCGTGTTCCAGCGCCATCACCTTGGTCAGGCCCACCAGCCCATGCTTGGCGGCGCAATAGGCGGACTTGTTAGCCGATGCCACCAATCCATGAACGGAAGCGATATTGATGATGCGTCCCCAGCCGGCGTTCTTCATCGCCGGTAGTGCGAGCCGGCTGGCATGAAAGGCGGCGGTCAGGTTCACACTGAGAATCAGATCCCACTTCTCGGGTGGGAATTCGGCAGTCGGCGCCGTGTACTGGATACCCGCGTTATTGACCAGGATATCGACGCCGCCAAAGGCCTCGACGCAGCTGCTGTAGAGCCTATCGACCTGTTCCAGCCGGGACAAATCAGCCTGGCAGTAGTGGGTTTCGCTGTCTGTTTCCTGCGCGATGCGCTGTGCGATCGCCGCACCCTGCTCGACATCTTCGAGTCCATGCAGCATTACCCGATAGCCTTTTTGCGCCAGCGTTTGCGCGGTCGCGAGTCCAATCCCACTGCTCGAACCGGTGACCAGTGCCGTGCGTGTCTTGCTCATTCGCGTCTCTCCGTTGTTGTTATCGAATCGTTTCACCGCATGCCCGGGCCGCGGACGTCCGCAGGTCCGTCCGCACAGACATGTCTGTTATATCGAGGAAGGGAAATACACCCGGGCCGGATGGCCCCGAGCGGTAAGGTCGCGATCGCTGCGCGCCCGGCACGCCAATGTCTGAGGTGAGAAACATGAAAAACCTTATTGTTGTTGGTTTTAATGTCCCTCTTAAGCACAAGCCGGGCCAACAAAGCCATCCAACTGTTTTATATAGGTTTTTTTTGAAATAATCGAGACAGAGAATTCTTATAATGTCTTGATTATCAAACAACCCTGACAACTATAGACTTACATATATGTAAGACATGACAGACAGGTTAAATGCATGGAGATTCAAAGAATGGGTGGAGCCGCTACTCACGCATTCTTGTCGAATGGCATCGAATTCCGAAGGCGGCGGAACCGCCAGGGTCGGTGGGAATGCTGTCTTTGCAGGAACAAAGGACAGTAAACCCATCATCGGCAATACGCGCGAGAATTGAGGGGTTACGAAGTCGACTCTCCCCCTAATCTCGACGAACCTAACTATTGCCAGAAAGGATTCCAGGCGACTTCCCAATAATGGCCGTCGAGATCGCGGAAGTAGCCCGAATAACCTCCCCAGAACACTTTCTGTCCCGGCTTGACGAGGGTGGCGCCGGCAGCAACCGCTTCGTCGAGTACCCGGTCCACCCGTTCCGGCGAATCCACGTTATGCGCCAGAGTGATGCCGCCGAACCCGGAGCCCTGGTCTTCGATTCCGATATCCTTGGCCAGCTCATCGCGTGGGAAAAGTCCGAGCAGCGTGCCGCGGGTCTGGAAAAAGGCCACGCTGTCGTTACGCTCTTTAAGCGGCAGTCCCAGCCCCTTTTCGTAAAACTCGACTGCACGGGCAAGATTGGCGACGCCCAGCGTCACCAGAGTGATATGCGGTTCCATGGGCAACCTCCTGCAGGGGTGCCCTAACTATAGGCGGATTGCTTGAATCACGGCGTCAGTAATCGACCTTGCCCCGCAGCGCCTTGGTCTTGCCCTGACGCGTTTTGCTGTCGAGCCGGCGCTGCTTGGAACCTTTCGTCGGCTGGGTGGGACGACGCTTCTTGCGCTCAACCATGGCACCGAGGATCAGATCGCGCAGCCGGTTTAGCGCATCTTCGCGATTTCGCTCCCAGGTGCGGTGCTGTTGCGCCTTGATAATGATCACCCCCTCCTTGGTGATGCGGGCATCGCGCAGTGCCAGCAACTTTTCCTTGTAGGCATCCGGCAGTGAAGAGGCAGCGATATCGAACCGCAGGTGCACCGCGCTGGCGACCTTGTTGACGTTCTGCCCGCCCGCCCCCTGGGCGCGGATGGCATTGAGTTCGATTTCATCGTCGTTCAGAGAGACCGTATTTGAAAGCTTGAGCATGGATGCTGAGTTCTGAGTTGTGAGTTGTTAGCCGCTGCCGCCGTTGCTCAATCGATCCGTTTCCACCGCGAGCTGCTGCAACGCATCTGATATCTGCAACAGCGGCGTCGCCTGCTCGTCAAGATCACGAAACGGTGCCGGCAGCATGCTTAGCTGGTCGCGTACCCGCTCGCGGATGTGGTCGAGGGATTCCGGTGACTGCAACCGTTGGCCATTCTCCATCACCGGCTGCAGCAGCGCGGTACCGCCGCTGTCCATCTCGTCCTCGGTGCAAAGCCGGTCGAAACGCAGTAACCCGCTTTCATCGAGGTAACGGTATAACTGTTTGCGGCCAGGCCAGGTCGCCTTGCCGCTCGAGCGCTTACGCCGGGGCTGCCCGTCATATTCCTCGAGTTTGTAGGCGCAGTTGAGGTAAGGCGCATCGGCCGAGGTGGTCAGGTGGGTGCCGACGCCATAACCGCCGATCGGCACATCCCGTTTAACCAGGCTGCGGATCAGGTATTCGTCGACGCTGCTGCTGGCGAAAATGCCGATGTCCGGGTGGCCGGCAGCATCCAGAATACTGCGCACCCGGCGCGCCTCGTCGCCGAGTTCGCCGCTGTCGATACGTACTGCCTTGATGCGCACGCCGGTCGACGCCAGCTCGTCCGCCAGTTGCACCACCCGCCGCGCGCCACGCTCGGTGTCATAGGTATCGATCAGTAGTACCAGGTTGTCGGGGTGACTCTCGGCGAATGCCCGGAAAGCGGCGAGTTCGCTGTCGTGGGCCTGTATAAAGGAGTGGGCCATGGTGCCGAAGATGGGGATGCCAAAGCGCTGCCCGGCCAGCACGTTGGAGGTACCGTCAAAGCCGCCGATGTACGCTGCCCGAGCCGCGTGCAGGCCGGCTTCGGCGCCGTGGGCTCGCCGCAGACCGAAGTCGACCAGCTGCGCATCCCCCGCCACCATGCGGCAACGCGCAGCCTTGCTGGCAATCATCACCGGTAGCTGCAGCAGGTTGATCAGCCGCGTTTCGATCAATTGCGCCTGCGGCAACGGCGCGGTGATGCGTACCAGCGGCTCGTTGCCGAAAAACAGCACCCCTTCGGGCAGCGCATGCACGGCGCCGGTGAATCGATACTGCGCCAGGTAGTCGATCAGGTTCTGTCGGAAAAAGCCGCTGCCGGCCAGATAATCGAGTTCCGCGTCGCTGAAGCGGGCGCATTCGAGAAAATCCAGCAGCTGCTCGAGCCCTGCCGCCAGCAGAAAGTTGCGGTTATCGGGCAGCTTGCGCACGAAAAACTCGAACGTCGCCTGCTGGTGCATATCGCAGTCCAGGTAGCCCTGCAACATGGTCAGTTGGTAAAGATCGGTGAGTTGCGGACTGTCACACAGGAGGTCGCGATCAGGCATTGGCATCGGCCAGATCCTGGGTTCGGGTCAATTGGGCGCCCGCCTCGGACATCTGCTGCAACGCCCGGTCACCATCGCCGACTTCGACATCGACGGCGCGGATCGCATCCTGCAGCACCAGCGCCTCGAAGCCCTGAGCACGGGCATCCAGCACCGTCTGCAGTACGCAGTAATCGGTTGCCAGGCCACCGATGAACAGACGCCCGACGCCGGCGCGGTGCAAACGGTCGGTGAGATCGGTTCCCTCGAAGCCTGAATAGGCCTCCTGGGTGGCGCTATCGCCCTTGGACACAATCAGCGCATCCGACGGTAACGCAAGCTCCGGCGCCCAGTCGGCTCCATGGGTATGCTGCACGCAGTGGGGCGGCCAGGGGCCACCCTGTTCCTGGAAGGAGCAGTGATTGAGCGGATGCCAGTCGCGGGTCGCGACTACCGGCAGCTGCTGTGCGCGAAACAGCTCGACCATGCGGTTCAGCGGCGCCACCACCCGGTCGCCGTCGGTGACGCCAAGGTGGCCTCCCGGCAGAAAGTCCTGCTGAACGTCGACCAGCACCAGCGCGTCGCCGGCGACCAGTGTCAGTTCATCGCTTGCTTGCATTCTCGTTCTCCCAGGGCCTTGTCTGGATTCACTGCCGTGACCCTGACCTAAGCGTAGTGCATGCGCACAAAATCGCGATGCGCTCAGCGCACCCGCGAGCCCGCTGGACGGTAAAGCCAGCCCTTGCGGATCAGCCACTTTTCCAGCTCCGTAGCCGGCAATACCAGCGCCGCGACCGCCACGCAAAGCGCCAGGTCCGCCACCGGCAGCGGCTGGGTATGTAGCAGCGCGTTGCACCAGGGCAGGTAGACCGCCGCCAGTTGCAGTCCCAGCGTCACCACCAGGGCACCGAGCATCGGCAGATTGCCGAGCAGGCCAAGCCGCCACAGCGAGCGGCGTTCGCTGCGCACCGCGAGGGCATTGAACAGCTGCGCCAGCGTCAGCACCGTGAATACCATCGTCTGCCAGTGTTCGAGTCCGCGACCGAGGGCCCAGGCAGCGGTTGCCAGCGACAGGCCGCCAATCAGCAGCCCGATCCAGAGCACCTGCTGCCAGAGCCCGCCGGCAAAGATATTTTCGTCCGGCGGACGCGGCGGCCGGCGCATGCTGCCGGGCTCCGCCGGTTCCGCGGCATACGCCAGACCCGGCAACCCGTCGGTGATCAGGTTGATCCAGAGGATATGAATCGGCAGCAGCGGGATCGGCAGCCCCACGAACGGTGCCAGGAACAGCGTCCAGATTTCACCGGCATTGGACGTCAGCGTGTAGCGGATAAACTTGCGGATATTGTCGTAGATACGCCGGCCTTCACGCACCGCGCTGACGATGGTGGCGAAGTTATCGTCCAGCAGCACCATGTCGGCGGCCTCACGCGCGACGTCAGTGCCCTTCTGTCCCATCGCCACGCCGATGCCGGCGCGTTTCAACGCCGGCGCGTCATTGATGCCGTCGCCGGTCATGGCGACGAACTCGCCGTGGGCCTGCAGCGCCCGCACAATACGGATTTTCTGCTCAGGGCTGACCCGGGCGTAGACGCGCAGCTGCTCGACCTGCCCGGCGAGCGCCTCGCGCGAGAGTTGCCCCAGCTCCGCGCCGGTCATGGCCTCGTCATCCTCCCCGCAGATACCGAGGCGGCGGGCAATGGCCAGCGCCGTGGCCGGGTGATCGCCGGTGATCATGACCGGCGTGATGCCGGCTCGGCGGCACTCGTCTACCGCCTGCGCCACTTCCGGACGCGGCGGGTCGATCAGCGCCACCAGGCCGATAAAGCTCAACTGTCGCTCGACCGTTTCGGCTGCCGGTTCCGTCGGCAGTTGATCGAACCGGCGCTGCGCCAGCGCCAGTACACGGTATCCTTCGCTGGCAAGAGCCTCCGCCTGCTGCAGTACCGCCGCCTGGTCGAAGTCGGTACCAAGCGCATCGCTACACTGCGGCAGCACCCGCTCCGGCGCACCCTTGACACAGGCAAGAACGCCGTCGTCCAGGCAGTGCAGCGTCGTCATCTGCTGGCGTTCACTGCTGAACGGCAGCGCGCCGATACGGGGGTACTGCGACTCGAGCCGGGTACGTTCGAAGCCTGCCCGCTGCGCCGCCTCGAACAGCGCAAGCTCGGTTGCCTCCCCCGTCGGTTCCTCGCCCTCCAGTGAGATGTCGTTGTTCAGCGCCAGCACCCGCCCCAGCGACTGCCAGGGTTCCCCCTCGGCCGGCAGGTCGTCGCGGAGCTCGCCCGCGCCCCAGAAGCGCTCGGCCGTCATCCGGTTCAGGGTCAGGGTGCCGGTCTTGTCGGTGCAGATAAAGGTGACGGCGCCCAGGGTTTCCACCGCCGGCAGCTTGCGCACCAGTGCGTGGCGCCGGCCGAGTTTACGGGCACCGAACGCCAGTGACACGGTAACGACCGCCGGTAGCGCTTCCGGAATCGCCGCCACCGCCAGGCTCACCGCGGTGAGGAACATCAGCAGAACCGCCTCCCCACGCAGCAACCCGGCGGCGAAAATCAGCGCGCAGATCGCCAGCACCACCAATGCCAGGTAACGCCCGAACCTTGTCAGGCGCTGCTGCAGCGGTGTCTTGACACGCTGTTCGCGTCCCAGCAGGCCGGCGATACGCCCGATCTCGGTATCCATGCCCGTGGCCACCACCAGTCCACGCCCGCGACCACGGCTGACCAGGCTGCTTCTGAACAGCTGGTTGCGCCTGTCGCCCACCGGCAGCGACGGGTCGTCGAGGGTTTCGATATCCTTGTCGACGGCCTCGGATTCGCCGGTCAGGGCCGATTCGTCCACCGCCAGCGACTCGCTCTCGATCAGCCTCAGGTCCGCCGGCACCAGGTTGCCCGCTTCGACCAGCACGATATCGCCGGGCACGAGTTGCTCGGCATCGATGCGCTGTGCCCGGCCATCACGCAGCACCAGCGCGTCGGGCGACGCCATTCGCCGCAGTACCGCCAGCGCCCGTTCGGCGCGGTATTCCTGTACCGCCCCAACCAGACCGTTGAGAAGTACGATGATCAGGATCACAAGGGCGTCGCGCAGTTCACCGACCAGGCCGGAAATCGCCGCCGCCGCCAGCAGCACCAGTATCATGAGGTCGCCGAACTGCCCGACAAAGGCATGCAGCGCCGACTTTTGCCGCGCCGCCTGCAGGCGATTGGGACCGGTACGCGCCAGGCGGCTGCCGGCATCACCGGCGTTGAGCCCGGTTGCGGCGGAATCGAGCCGGGCCAGGGCTTCGCCGGTATCCAGGCAGTGCCAATGGTGCGGTGGTTTTGGCGACATTTCAGTCTCCCAGCAGCAAAATCAGGCCTGCGGTGACCAGCGCCACCAGCAGTGTGCGCAGACCGCTGCGCCAGACCGAGACGCCGGCGATACGACCCAGATAAACGCCGAGCAGGAACATCAATGCCAGCGCAACCAGAACCGACAGCAGCAGCGGCGACAGTGGCAGCGGCAGTCCCGTTTCCGCCAGCCACAGCGGCGCGATGATCAGCAGTGCCAGCAACAGGGGCGCCGAACCGTTGGCGATGGCAACAACCCAGGGTACCCAGCGCGCGGCGCGCCCATGGGCACTGTCATCGAGGTCACGTGCCATTGCCGTTTCGAGCGCCGCCAGATCCCGCTGCCGTTCCGCCGACTCGCTGATAAAGGCACTACTGATGCCACTCACCGTCAGCGCCACCATGGCGCCGACACAGGCAGCGATCACTACTCGCAGCGGCGCCGGATCGCTGACCCAAAATCCGAGGATAATACCGAGCATCGTCAGCGCACCGTCGAAGCCGTTGACGACGAAGTAGCGCCGCACGATGCCGTGGGAATGACTGATTCGCAGCAGGAAGCGAAGCTGCCGGAGGGCGTTCAAGCGGATCAATCCGTCGCGGCGTCGCTGCTCGCGCCTTCGACATCGACTTCGTCGATGCTGTGGAGCGACGCCCCCAGGTCTGCGATCACCTGAACGACGGCGGGAAAGTCGATCGCATCGGCGGCGATCTCGATCTCCAGCGTTTCGGTATTCTTATCCATCTCCAGGACCCGCACGCGCACCCGGTATCCGCCGACGTCAGATAGCGCCCTGGCAAGGTCGAGCACACTGGGGTCATGGGGCTTGAGCACGTCCAGCAGCACCCTCGTCAGTAGCGCCATGGTTATCTCCCTTTACCGAACTCTGCTAAGGAACCTAATTTATGCCCGCCGATGTCTCAGGTCACCGACAAACTTAACTGCGTCAGCCCTGTCGACAGCATGGAGGGCCGCGGCAGGCGCAAACCGCCCTCAACGCCTTCGCGCGGCAGCAGCGCTCCTGCCCATCGCGGGCCTTCCCGCAACGCCTGCCGTCAGGGTGAAACGCATCGCCTCTTCCATCGTCATCTTCACCGGCCTGATCCGGTCTCGCGGAATCAGCACGGCATAGCCGCCGATCATGTAACTGAGTGGCAGATAGACCAGCACCCTGTCTTCACCACCGAAACCTTCGGGCATGTCCTCGGGCAGCGCCTGGGTGACGAAGCCGATCAGCTGCATGTCGTCGAAGCTGACGGCGACAACCTGTTCGAACTCCTTGTGGGTCTCAGGCGAGAAGTAGTCGAAGAAGTCCCGTATCGCGCGGTAGACCGATTTGATCAGCGGCATCCGATAGAGCAGGTTCTCGGCGGCGGCGAATAGTCGCTGCACCACGTAGGCGTGCATCAGGATGCCCACCGCGAAGGTCAGCAGCAGTGCCGCGACCAGTCCCATACCCGGCAGGTACAGGTCATCCGGCAGCAGCAGCCGGATAAGCCCGCCGAGCGCCATTTCGAGCGACACCAGCAGCCAGTACACCAGGTACAACGTCAGCATGACCGGCAACAGGGTTACCAGCCCGGTCAGCATATTGCGGCTCAGGAATTTCAGCATGCGACGCTCTCCGCAGCGACGGGACACTCAATCAAGCATAGCCGGTACAGTCGCCGCAACAGCGGTCGGAGGTCGCCTCGAGCGCCGGAAAAAGCGGCGACATTCGACTAATCTGGATTGACCCCTTTGGCCGTATACGCCGAAGGTGATAAAACTCATGAAACCTGCAGCCAGGAAGGCACCTCGGCAGTACCGCACGGTTCGAGCCTATTTCGGGCGGACTGCTGTCAACTAAAAAAGGAATGCAAAATGAGACCTGTGCTTACAAGTCCAGTCAAACGCCTGCTGGCACTGGCGACACTGGCCTTGGTGCCATTCGCTGGCGCCTGGGGCCAGAGCGACAAGCCCAACATCCTGGTGATCTGGGGCGACGATATCGGCTGGCAGAACGTCAGTGCCTACGGCATGGGCACCATGGGATACACCACGCCCAACATCGACCGTATCGGCATGGAAGGGGTCAGATTCACGGATCACTATGCCCAACCGTCCTGCACCGCCGGCCGGGCAGCCTTCCTGACTGGCCAATACCCAATCCGGTCCGGAATGACCACCGTCGGCCAGCCCGGTGATGCGCTGGGCCTGCAAGCCGAGTCCCCGAGCCTGGCAGAGGTCCTCAAAGGCGCGGGCTACCGTACCGGGCACTTCGGCAAAAACCACCTGGGCGACCGCAACGAGCATCTGCCAACGGTGCACGGTTTCGACGAGTTCTTCGGCAATCTCTACCATCTCAACACCCAGGAGGAATCCGAGCAGCGCGACTACCAGCGCTTCGGCAAGGCCTACTCCGGCGATCTCGAAACATACGAGTCGAAATTCGGCACCCGTGGCGTTATCCACTCCTTCGCCAGCGACAAGGCCGACCCGACCGAGGACCCTCGCTTTGGCGTGGTCGGCAAACAGACCCTTGAAGATACCGGTCCGCTGACGCAAGAGCGCATGAAGAACTTCGACGAGGGCGAAGTGATCCCGAAAGCCGTCGATTTCATGAAAAAGGCCAAGGATGCCGACGAGCCGTTCTTCGTATGGCTCAACACCAGCCGCATGCACCTGTACACCCGCCTG
Organism: Oceanospirillaceae bacterium; assembly: GCA_013373085.1. Taxonomy (GTDB): domain Bacteria; phylum Pseudomonadota; class Gammaproteobacteria; order Pseudomonadales; family Balneatricaceae; genus Marinobacterium_A. Next base: position 10,015 of record JABXIM010000145.1, read on the forward strand.
GATGACAAATGGCGCTACGCAGCCGAGCAATACACCTCAGAAGCCGACTACCACGGCTCCGGCATGCTGCAACACGATCACGATATCGGTCTGGTGCTGGACTTCCTCAAGCAAAACGGCCTCGATGAAAACACCATCGTCTGGTATTCGACCGACAACGGCCCGGAACACAGCTCCTGGCCCCACGGCGCCACTACCCCGTTCCGCGGCGAGAAGATGACCACCTACGAAGGCGGCGTGCGGGTGATCTCGATGCTGCGCTGGCCCGGCGTGATCGAAGCCGGACAGGTGCTCAACGGCATCCAGGCCCACCAGGACATGTTCACCTCGCTGGCAGCGGCGGCCGGCGTCGATGACGTCGCGGAGCAGATGAAGGAAGAGAAAAAACAATATATCGACGGCGTGAACAACCTGCCCTACTGGAAGGGCGAACGCGAGCAATCGGCGCGCGACCATATCTTCCACTACTACGAGAGCAAGCTCACCGCCGTGCGAATGGGCCCGTGGAAGTTCCACTTTTCCACCAAGGAAGACTATTACGCCAATGTCGTGCCGCGGACCGTACCGCTGGTCTTCAATATCCGCATGGACCCGTTCGAAAGTTACGACAGCTCGGATGCCTATGGCCACCTGATGCAGAAAGTTTCCTGGCTGATCCAGCCGATGGGCGAGCAGATGGCGGCGCACCTGCAGTCCCTCGCCGAGTACCCGCCGGTTCAGGGCGGCAAGAGCTTCGACATGTCGAACGTGGTGCAGGAATTCATCAACAAGTCGATGCAGTAACCCGACAGGCGCGCCGTTCTCGGGCAGCGGCGCGCATCCCTCCAGCCATCGGCCCGTAGCGGGCTTCAGGTCCCGCCAGCCACCAGCATCGCCACCCCCTGACGGTAGCCGAGGCCGCCGTTTCCGTGCACCATGCCAATCGTTTCCGGCCCTTCGAGCAACCGGTGATGCATACTGATCAGCGCGTTTAGCGCCGGGTTGTTCCAGGCGCCTCGCCCCAGGTTCATGCCCCCGGTAATGGTGATGCTGTGCTGTTGCAGGAAATCGGGGATATCGTCCAGCACGTCGACCAGGCCGCTGGCCAGCAGAAACGCCATCGGCACCACCGGGTAACAGGTATAGGCCTCGAGCAGCGCCTCACCGTTACGAAACCGGTCAGCAAAGTCGATCCCCGCGGCATCGCAGCAGGCGAGATAGGCCTCGTTCAGATGGCCGTAGCCGGCGATGCGGTCAATATGGCCGGGGCCGTCACTATCGAGCCGACCGAGCCCGACAGCACGTACTTCTATCGTCGTGCGGGGATCGATGCCGAGGGCCCGCACCAGCGCCTCGTTGACGACCAGCAGGCGACCTTCGAAATCGACCAAAGGATTGGCGCAGTCGACGCCGCGGAACAGCGAGGTGAGCGGACGGTACCAGCGCTCGCCGGGCAACCGCTCCGGGGTGAAATCATCGGCCAGGGCGTGGCGGTAGCTGAGTTTGTAATTCTCGAACAACGCCCGCGCGATGTCGCGAAAGCCGGACTCATCGAGACGGTGCCGTCGCAGGAACGCCGCGGCCAGGTCGTTATAGGCCTGCGTCAGGGGATAGTCTTCGCCATAGACGGCCATCAGGCGCAGCCGCTCGTCGCGTCCGTAACCGCTTTTGAGCCGGTCCTCGCCACGGATGAGCACCACTTCCTCCCCCCGGGTGATCAGCTCACGGGCTCGCGCCAGGGCCTCGACCGGGGCACAGCCGCTGCGAAAGTGATCCTCGGGCTCCGGGCTGTGCCAGTCGGTGCTGAGCGGTTCGATCACCAGTTCGCGGATGCCAACGCCCATTGACGCGATGCGCTGTTCCAGTTCACGGCATTGCTGCAGGCAACCGACGCTGTCCTCGGTCTTGGCGGCCGCTATGATGAGGGCACGGGACATGGCGCTACTCCTCGGCAAAAGCGGATAGCATATCAGGGTTTTCCCTAATCAATCATCCCAATGCTTTACCGGCTCACTTCGTAAAGTTCGAGCGGCAGCCCGTCCGGATCCTGGAAGAAACAGAAGCGGCGGCCGGTATACTCGTCCACCCGTATCGGCTCGACGGCAATCCCGGCGCCCTCGAGATGCACCACCCAGGGCTCCAGTGCCGCAACCGCCAGTGCCAGGTGACGCAACCCCTGGGCCTCGGGATAACTCGGTCGCGGCGGCGCGCCGGGAAAACTGAACAGCTCGAGCTGACCGCCATCGGGCAGCGCCAGGTCCAGTTTCCAGGAATCGCGCTCGGCGCGGTAATGTTCCGCCAGTACCTCGAGCCCCAGCAGGTCGGTGTAGAACGCGCGCGATCTCCGATAATCCGAGCAGATCAGCGCGACATGATGAAACCCGACCAATGCGGGCACTTTTGCAATCATCCGGTTCTCCTTAACTCCACAGCAAACGCAGACTCTCCAGCCCGCGTTCGAACCACTCCACCGGCGCAAGATCCGGCAGCCAGACAAAAGCTCCACGCCAGGCGCCCGCCTCCGGCGCCAGCCAGATCCCCAGCATGCTGACCAATAGCAGTCCGAGCGACGCCAGCGGCTGGCTCCAGTCGGTCAGCTTGAGCGCCGAGCCAAAGGAGCGTTTGATGCGCATGCCGGACAGGTCGACGCTATAGATCTCGTCGAGCAGCAGGTGCACGGTGGCGCCGAAAAAGACGAAACCGCCGACGCCCCAGGACGCGCGGGCACCGAGTTTGAACAGGTGGTAGGCCATCAGCAGCGAGACGGACGCGAACAGCAGGTTGGCGAGCAGGCTGTGCAACAAGCCCCGGTGTATCGTGTACTGCTCGAATAACCAGCGTATCGGGTACAGCACCAGCAGGAACCCCGCCGCCGCCAGCAACAATACCTGCCAGTGCGGCAGCGTGGTCATCCAGAACAGCACGATGAGCCCGGCCGCCAGCGCGCCGAACAGACGAAAAACCAGCCGGATGGCGATGGAGTCGTCGGCGTCGATATCGGGCAGCAGGCCGCCCAGGGTGCCGGCCGCCGCGTAAACCACAGCCTCCTGCGGACTGGCGAACCCGCTCATTGCTACGGTGGCGGCCAGTGGCGCAGAGAGCGCGGCGGCCACGGTGGTATGGGTCTTGAAATCGGCCATGCAGCTCCATCCCTGGTTCGACGTTATCGGGCCTATTCTACCCGGGACAGACGAACTTGGGGTCCCTAAACGTTAGTAACTTCAGAAGCTTATAGCAGGGAAGATGAACATTGCTTTAAGTTTCTTTTGGTGCTGCAGGATGGATGAAACCACCATTGATCAGCCCTGCTGGTGTAGCACTCTGTTCGCGGCGGCGTAACCGCCATGGACGGCAGAAAATACTGCCATTACAGGAGCAAATGGCCAGAGGTTGACAGTGGCGACCACATAGGAGGATGGGTGGAGCGACGCCTCGGCACGGCGTATCCGTCACTGATGCGGCCAAGGCGTCGTGCAACCCATCTTGGGTGTCGGTTCGACACTACGCATGCAGCCGACTCATTGATGGGTTGGCGCCGCGTCAACCCCGCTGAAAGCGTTAAACAGGGTGCCATTGCGGCTCCACCCATCCTACTTTTGACCCCTGGTTTCACACTAATCTGCAAAGAGCCTTTAAAAACACCTTTCACCCGTAAGCGAAAGCCAAACAAGGATTGCGCCATCCCGCGCGGGTACGATGATGCTTGAAGCGAGCCGCCCGTTTCCATTCACCACTTTCAGCTAAAGCGAACGCCCGGCCAGGGTCAAGTAATCGAGCACGTCGCAGACTCGCCCGACGTATTTTTCCCGCAGCTGGAACTGGCCTTCCGTCTGGCCACCGAGATCCTGGCGGATGGCGTACAGCAGCTTGCGCAGGCGTCGCTGATGCAGCCCCAGTCGCGCCTGAAGCGGATCGACCAGGATGCCGATAAAGGTTGCCACCACGGCCAGCGCAACCGCCACAGCCACCATCGATGACAACAGGACAGCCAGCGACGGCGTGACCGGCACCAGTGCATAGAACCAGGAGCCGGCCACCGGGCCCAGCCAGAAGCTCGATATCGCCGCCGATTTGGCGACCGAAGCGGCGATGGCGCTACCGGCGCCAAGGCTGCCCCAGGCCGCCTGCCCGAGTGCCAACTGGCTCGACAGCACGACCATCAGGTTGCTGGCCAGTTCCGAGGTGCCGGTGCGGGATGCGCCATATTCCGCCAGTTTCAGCGCTAGTTTCTGGCGAAACACGTGATCGCTGTGACGCCTGGACAGGCTTTCCAGCCGGGCATCTATTAGACGCTCCAGCGCCGGATCCCGGAAAATTTCCTCCATCAGCGCATCGCGGGGACCGTCATCGCCGGCATCCGGATGCGGCAATTCAAGCAGATCCGTCACCACCAGTCGGCCGATATGGCGATCCAGATTGGTGGTCAGACCCGAAGGCACCCTTGCCAGCATGGCTGCCGGTTCCCTGCACCCGACCAACCGGGCCAGCATCGTCAGCAGGTAGATCAGGAATCGCGGCACCGACCAGGCGATATTGAGCGGAATCCGCACCAGGTCCCAACCGACTGCATGGGCATGCAGTTTCAGGCTGCCCCTGAACGAATAGTGGCGCCGGACAAAGCCATCGACACGCCGCTCCCGGGACGCCAGATAGCGTTCCACTGCATGCTCGACCGCCTGCTCCACGACCTGCTCGTCGCTCCGGGCCGTCGATAGGACGGCTGCGGTTTCGTAACTTTGCACCGCCGGCACCCGAATACTCCTCACTCTCCTGCTGTAGTTCGTTGCGGTCATTCACAGACCCGGTCAGTGAAGACTAGGGGGAAGACATCGATGCTGCGGCGAAGTTTCCCATGCGACCATGTCGGCATCGCCATGGAACTGACCCGGCCGATCATCCAGCACCAAAACCACCTTTTCAAGTCAGAGGGCAAAAGCCGCAAACCAAACCCCGGATTGATTATTTCGAAATACCGTTGTCCATCAAAAGTACACTGAGCCGTGTGATATCGGCCTCCCCGATCAGCGCCGAATCGTCCGCGTTTCCTAGGCTGGTATGTAGGGAACCTATTTGCCCGGCAGGTCAATAACCCAGTTTACCGCCAGCGTTTCGGTACCGGGGTTCTCGTTACCAAGACGGGCATTGGATAAGTGAGCAAGTTCCAAACGAACCAGACTAATTGTGCTTATTTTGTAATCAACGAAGGCTCTTGATCTGAAAATCAGCTCGTAGTCGAGATCCAGGTCATTGGCGTTGGTATGGTAGTACCCCGCCTCCAGACCCAGCCCCCAACCAAAGCCGATTCAGCACGCAGTAGGGTACTGAACCCTGCGATCAGGATCATCACACTGAAGAATGCCGTTTTGTTCATTCGCGAGTTCCGACCAACTAAGGTACCGGGCGTTAATCATAGTAAGACAAAGCCGCGATGAGCGAAGTGCGTCCCCAGAAAGCCCGGTTTTCCGAAAACGGCACGCGACTTTGCCAGACGCCAGACGGCTTGTCAGCCGGCCCGGCGTCCGGTATCGGGAACATAGGCCTCGACCCTGTTTCGACCCCGCTGCTTGGCAGCATAAAGAGCGCTGTCGGCCAGGTCGATCAGGTTGTCCGCTGACCGGCTTTGGCGGTTATCGCATACGCCGACGCTGCAGGTCACCGACCTCGCCTTTCCGTCTGGCGCAGTAAATCCGACCTGCTGCTCCACTTCACTACGTAACCGGTCGGCGAACAACAGCGCCTTGGCCTCGGGGGTATTGGGCAGGACGATGCAAAACTCTTCGCCGCCATATCGGGCGACGACATCGTCTCTGCGGCAGCAGCCGGACAGGTACCGGCCGAAGGCTTCGAGCGCCTGGTCCCCCGCCGCGTGGCCATAGCTGTCATTGATCTTCTTGAAATAGTCGATGTCCAGCATCAGCACGCTGAGCGGTTCGCCCTCGGAATCGGCACGGGCATACTCCTCGCCCAGTCGCGTCATCAGGTAACGGCGATTTTTCAGACCGGTCAGTTCATCCGTCGTCGCCTGGTCGTGCAGCATCTGGTTCAGCTGCCGAATCTCGGCAGTGCGGTGCCGAATCTGCCTGTTCAAATGTCCCTTGGTAGCGCGGATGCCGAAAAACAGTATCAGCTCGATGAGGATATAGCCGACGACCGCGTAAACGATATTGGTTCGGGTATCGCTCGCCAGCTCCCGCAGCAAGGCGTCGGCGTTGTGCCAGATCAGCACCCGGCCGACAGGCTCGGTGGCCCCGTCTCTTGCCCCGATGTAGTCCTGCATGCCGAAGTGGGTCAGTGCATAGGTATGAGTGCCGGTTTCGACCAGCGCTGTATGGGTCGAGAAGGCTCCGGGCCCCGAACGGTACGCAGAGAAATCCGAGTACGCCAGCAACGGCCCCAGCGTATCGCTGGAACTGGCCTCGACGAAGCAGCCGCAGTCGGATTCCATCGCATCATCCGGTCGCTGCCAGGTGGCGTCCTCAACCCGTTTCTCGCGCAGCAGTACGGCGATGTCGGCATTGATGGTTTCGCTCAGCAGCTTGATGATCGCCCTGAAGGAGGTGCCGGCCTCGAGCGCGCCGAGGTGGCGAGGAACACTTTCGCCGGAATAGACCGGCACGATACCGCGCAGACCGGAATAGACACGCCCCAGCTCGAGACCCGTGCGCGGCTGCTCGTCCCGGTTCACATCGACCACCATGTGGCGCAGCTGGTCCATGTTATCGCCGAACTTTTCCGGCTTATGAACCCGCAGGAAACTGGTCGACCCGGGCCCGAGGTGAAAATGCAGCTGTCGTACCGAGTACTGGGCCGTCATCTTGTGCCAGCTGGGCGCCACGGTATCGTACAAATGCTTGCGCAACACATCCGCCTCGGCCCCACCGGGACCGCCGCCTTCGCGGCGCACCGCGTCCACGGCTTGCGAGAAAATCTGCCGAACTTTGGGGTCTTCAGCAACGAAGGTCGCCAGCTGCGACATATTGCTGTAGGTCATCTTCAACGCGATTTCGAAGGCGGTGTGCAGGCGTTCGCCCTCCTCCTCCAGCCGTGTCTGCAAGCTTTCACGACTGTGCCAGTAATTCAGGGCAACGAACATCCCATCGGCCAGCAACAGCATGAGCGAAACAACGATAAAGACATTCCTTGCCAAAAAGCTCCTGCTGCTCATGCGACTTCCAGTCAAAAAATTGAAATTTTCACAACCGCTATTCCTGACCGGGATATTCTTGATAACTCGGTCCGTTTTGTCCTAATTCCGCATTATGCGGAAGGGTCTTTTAACTCAGCGTGACGCGAATACTACACGCAGAGCGCAATTGGGACTTGTTCACAGGTTTTTCCCTAATTTACCCCAAAAAGAGAACAGCTTGAAATCGGTTATTTCTGCAAGGCCGTATCAACAATCGTGTGATTTCATATATTTGTAAGCACTACATGATCCTGAAGCTTATCAGACAACCCGCATATTCGGCATTTCCGGAAATTCCATTTCCAACCCGGGTGAATATAACCGCTTATTCTAAACAGCCGTTTGAATTATCTGGTCTACCCTCCTATACCTGTGTGGGCTTGGAGAGCATCCCGGTTTCATGACCCAATTGCGTCAAGGACTACCCGATGACCACGCGCATCGTTCGACAGTACCGTCTTCGCCCTCCCGGCGCCCCGCATTGCCGCAATAACCGCACCGTACAGGCCTGATCCCAGCTGGCATGGACGACTTTTCAATAAAAATAATCAGGAGCTCAAACTCTATGGCCCATTTCACCCTGCAAGACCTGCGTCATGGAAATCCAGTACCGAAACACGTCGAAACCCTGGTGGTCGGTGCCGGTATGGCCGGCCTGTATGCGACCTGGCGAATTCTCGAAGACAATCCCGGCGCCGATGTTTTCATCATCGAAAAATCGAACCGTACCGGCGGTCGACTGGACTCGGACGTGGTGCACATCGGCGATGCCGAGGTGAAGGAAGAAGAAGGCGGCATGCGCTTCACCTTCGATCAGATGGACAATCTGATGAGCCTGTTCATGCTGCTGAACATCGACGATCAGATCGTGCCCTTTCCGATGAACAGCGGCGGCAATAACCGCCTGCTGTTTCGCGGCCAGAGCTTCAACAATGCCCAGGCGGCCGAGGACGACTTCGCCACCTGGTCCGAGCTTTACAATCTGGCCCCGGCGGAACAGGGCATGAGTCCCAACGCCATCATCAATACCGTGTTCAACCGTATCCTCGAAGCCAACCCCGGTTTTACCGAGCGTCCGGATCAGCGGGGCCCGGAGTTCTGGCAGAAGTTCCGCCTCGACTGTCAGTGGAACGGCGTGCCGATGAAGGACTGGACGCTGTGGAACCTGTTCAGCGATATGGGCTATTCCAACGAATGCATTACCATGCTCTACCGCGCCTCCGGCTTCAACGGCACCTTCCTGTCCGAGATGAACGCCGGCGTCGCCTATCAGCTGCTGGAGGAGTTTCCCTCCGATCCGCAGTTCCGGACCCTCGAGAACGGTTTCAGCACCCTGCCCAACGCCCTGGTAGAGCGCATCGGCAAAAAGCGCATTTACCTGGACACCCAGTTGCTGAGCATCGCCCGTCCGGATGGGGATCAGGGCTACCGGGTCAAATTCCAGACGGTCGACCCGCAGGGCTGCATCCGGTACGGCGAAATGACCGCCAACAGGATCATCCTGGGCCTGCCGCGGCTGGCGCTGGAAAAGCTGTTCGTCGGTTCCAACCTGCTCAACGAAGTGCCGCCGGAGGTATCGGAACGGCTCTGGGACACCCTGCAGACAGCGAGCAACCAGCCGCTGCTGAAGATCAACCTTTACTACGACAAGGCCTGGTGGGGCACCAAGCTGAGCGGGCAACCGGAAGTGGCTTTCGGCCCCAACTTTTCCGACTCGCCGCTGGGTTCGGTGTACCCCTTCTACGCCATCGACCAGGCCAGCTTCGCGGCACTGGAATATGGCGACTGGCTGAAATCCGCCGACCGCAAACCCACCCCCGAGGTGGCGGAGAAACTGGAACGCATCAACCAGTCGCGTTACCAGAAGCCGGCAGCGCTGACCATCTACTGCGACTACCTCAACATCAATTACTGGCACACGCTGCAAAACAACGGCTCGCTGTTCGATTCCCGGCTGCAACGCGAGTACAGCGAACGCCAGCCGCAGAGCGTCTTCGCGGCGTCGAATGCCGTCGTCGAGCGCGCCACCCATTACTTCAGGGAACTGTTCAATACCCACTACGTCCCCGCCCCCATCCTCACCAGCGCGCGGATCTGGAGCGGCACCACCCGCTTCAACGTCGACGCCAGCGAGACCTTCGGCTACGGCGTGCACCAGTGGGCCGTGGCTGCGGACGACCGCGAGGTGATGGCCTACCTGTGCGAACCCATCGACAACATCTACACCTGTGGTGAAGCCTTTTCCGACTACCAGGGCTGGGTAGAAGGCGCGCTGCGTTCCGCCAACCTGGTACTGGAAAAGGCCTTCGGGCTCGCCCCCATCGACCAGGTCTACGAAGAGCAGCATGGCCAGTCGGCATCCGCCGCTGTCAAGGCGTCGTACCGTCGGCGCGCCGCGGCCATGATCAAGGAATACATCGACCCCGCATTCGACCCGGGTCAGAGCCCGCGGCAAAAGCACCCGGAGCCGGCTGTCGATGCCGAATGCCTGGTCGGTACCCTTGATCTCAGCTATTTCGACCAGGAATAGGAGCGCCGGCCATGAAGAAATTCGATATCAGCGCATTTCAGCGCCTCGGCGGCGTATCGAGCCGGTTGCTGCGTCACGACCCGGAGCAGGAACTGCTGCAAAAAGCCGCGGGCGAAAAGCTCTCGCCGGCACGGGAAACCTCGCTGTTCTTCAACGACCTCGAAGGCGCCTGGTTCGGCAACAAGGGCTGGAACATAATAGCCCTGCCGTCCCCCGGATCGACACCCGACAGCCAGGGCGACTTCAGGCTGCTGTTGATCCCCTACGCCGAAACGCTCGATGTGCGCAATGCCGGCGCGCCGGCACGCAACCGCGGCGGCAGCCTGGACCAGTTCGTGGCAGCGCTGGAATACCAGCAACGGGTATTCAACAAGGACACGGGCGAAGCGCTGCACGTTGAGAACGGCATGTTCATGAACCTGTCCGAGATCCTCGATAACGACAGCCAGACCCAGCCCATTCCGGAATTCAACGTCGGGCGCAGCGGCACCATTCCGCATGGCGATTCGATCATGCTGCTGAGCAAACCGCCGTTCAGCGTCAAGGGGGCACCGGAGATCCCGGATATCTCCAGCCAGCCGCCCGATATCGGCCAGCAGGCCCCGCTCGGCTATCTCGATCCGTACCTGGTGCCGCATGACGGCATCAATGTCGGCAACCCGAACGCGACCCTGCGCCAGGAGCTGGAAATGCAGGCCTGCGACGGTTTCGAGATTCTGGAAACACGGACCCTGGTGCTGGATTCCGCCAATGCCGGGGCCATCAACAATATTCCCTTCATCGTCCGCCATGCCAACGCCACACGGATGCAGGCCGTCTTCTGGCTGGAAAAAGTCAGGAACAACAAGACCGGACAGGTATTCGACCAGCTGCAGTACACCCAGATCATCGACCTGGCCTTCCACCTCAAGTTCGGCCAGGACGACCCGAACGACCTCATCACCTGGCCCCACATCACCATCAATACGATGGTCAAGCAATAGGAGACCGAGGATGGAACAGAACATTACGGTCGCCCAGTACCTCAAGCTCCGGCTGGAACAGCTGGGGCTCGGGCAAATGTTCGGCGTGGCGGGCAATTACACAGCGCCGCTGCTCGACACCATACTGGCCGACGACAATTCGCCGATCCGCATTTCCACTAATGCCAACGAGTTCTGCGCCGGCTATGCCGCCGATGCCTACGGCCGCCTGACAGGATTCGCCGCCGCCTATGTCACTTACAGCGTCGGCGCCTTCAGCATGCTCAACACCCTCGCCGGCTCCTTCGTCGAACAGGTGCCGGTATTGCTGATCAATGGCGCCCCAACCAACAAGGAAGACAGCACCGAGAAGCATACCGGGCTGCTCTATTCGCATACCACGGGCTACCAGTTCGTCGACATCAACATGTTCCGCCCCATTACCGCTGCGGCGGAACGGATTACCAATGCCCGCCAGGCCACCTACCAGATTGACTCGGTCCTGACGGCGATGCTGACGGAGCACCGCCCGGGTTACCTCGAGATCTGCGAGGATGTCTGGCGCGCGACTTGCCGCGCCCCGGTGGAACGTCTCGCCTCGGGGCGCGACGCCATCGTCACCGTCAGCGAGGTCGACGCCGCGGTAACGATCACACTGGATCGGCTGCAGGCTGCGGACAAGGCGATCGTCTGGGCCGGTATCGAACTGCAGCGCTATGGCCTGCAGGACCGCTTCGCCCGGCTGATGGAGGTGCTGAACCGGACCCTGGGCAGTCCCGACAAGCCGATCCACTTCGTGACCAGCGCCTGGAGCAAGTCGGTGCTGTCGGAACAGCACCCCTACTTCGAGGGATGCTACACGCTGTCGATGCAGGAGATCGACACCCTCATCGGCAGCGACGGCGTGCTGCTCGGCGTCGGTGCCAACACTATCGGCAAGGATACCGGCAATCAGAACATCCGCGGCGATCGTACCCTGCTGGCCTGCCAGAACAGCCTCTTCGTTGGCGCCGCCTTCTACCCCAGTGTCGACCTCGGCGCTTACATCGACCTGCTGACAGCAGGGCTGGAGCAGCGCGCGGCCAGCCGTCACCTGACCGGCCTGCGCATCAACCGGGTTGCACCGTTACAACTGTTGGCGCAGCCGCCGCAGCTGGGATATGACAGCTTTTTCGATGCCCTCGGCGGCTGGCTGACAGCAGAAGACGTGCTGGTCGTCGACGCAGGCTTTCCGCTGATCGGCGCACAGAGCGTACCCATTGCCGCACAGAATGGATTCGTCGCCCAGGCTGCCTGGCTCTCCATCGGCTATTCGGTGGCCGCCGCCACCGGTGTCAAATGCGCCTGTCCGGACAAAAGGGCCGTTGTCGTGGTCGGCGACGGCGCCTTCCACGAAACCTGCCAGGCGGTATCCGATCACCACGCCTACGGCCAGAACACCGTGGTTTTCGTGCTGGCCAACGGCATTTACGGCATCGAGCAGCAACTGGTGAACCCGAACCCGTTCCGTAGCGGCGAAGGCCGGCGCCACTACCCGGATCCGCTGCAGAACGAGGTGTATCCCTACAACGATCTGCCCCACTGGAACTACAGCCGGTTGCCCGAGGTGTTCGGCGGCAAGGGGCACCGGGTCAGCAGCCTGGACGAGCTGGGTTCGGTGATGGCGGAGATCCGCGACAACCCGCAACAGAATTACGTCGTCGAGGTGAAACTGGACAAGACCGACATACCGGCGGCCATCGCGGCGCACATCGATACCGATGTCGGCGAGGACGAGACCGACAACCCCAACTGGCCGCCGGCCACGATCTTTTGAACGATACGCCGGGGGCGGGATACCCCGCCCCCGGCGCCAAAAGAATTTGGTTTTAGGGTCCTATAGCCGCAGCAGCGACAGTGCAAGACCCGCCGCGGCACCGACAACCAGCAACAGAAAGCCGCTAGTGACCGGCGCTCTGAGTCCTTTACCTCCCACCACGAACACAATGCCCAGCTTGAACACCAGGTTGGCGACGAACGCCAGCACCACGGCGATCAGCGCAACGCTGGCGGATATCGTCCCCACCGAATAGAGCCTGAGATTGGAGACCGTTATCGCGTCGACATCGGTCAGGCCGGACAGGAAGGCAATGACAAACACCCCGGCGTTGGAAAAGATGTCATTCATCCAGGACACCAGCAACAGCACCAGTGCGAAGCTGATGGCAAAGCCGAACGCGGTTTTCAGCTCGGCCGGGTTGCTCACCTCCAGTTCAGGCAGCTCGAACTGCGCGCCGTCGATGCCCAGCCGCCGGTAGACCAGCAACACGTACACCAGTCCGAGGATAAAGCCCCCAAGTAGCCAGGGCAGCATTGGCGGCAGCAACGACAGCTGCAGCACCGACACGACGATGGCGATGCGGATGAACAGCGTAAGGTGGGACAGCAGGATGATGGTGGCCGCCAGTTCGGTAAAGTCAGTCTGCCGGCGGCTGTACCGGGCGTAGATCAGCGTGGTCGCGGTAGTCGATACCAGCCCCCCGAGCAGCCCCAGGACCGCGATACCAGCTTTACCCCCGAGCAGCCGCAGCACCACATAGCCGCTGAGACTGATGGCGCTGATCAGCACCACCAACCAGCCCGTTTGATAGGGGTTGAAAACGGCATAGGGCCCGTACGTCTCGTTGGGGAGAACCGGGAGCAGGATAAAGGCAACGGCCGCGAACTGGAAAAACGACGATACATCCTTGCGCGTCAGCCGGTGCGGCACTTCATGCAACTCTTCGCGGTAGTAGAGCAACGCTGTCATCGTGATCGCCAGCGCCGCGGGCAGCAACTTGTGATCCGACCAAAGCATATAGCCGAGCCCGAAGGTCAGGATCGCGGCCAGCACGGTTGTCGTATCCGGTTCGTTCGAGCGGGACTTGAACTGCGCGACCAGCAGGCTGGCAATCACCAGCAGCAGCATCAGCAACACGAAAAGGGGACGCTCCAGCTGCAGACTGATGTAGCCGCCCACGGCGCCGGATAGCGCGATCAGGGTAAAGGTTCGCAGCCCCGCGATAATTTCGGCGTGGCGCTCCCGCTCGAGCCCCACCAGGAAGCCGATCCCGAGGCTCTGTGCGAACAGCAGCAGATGCGCCAGCTGTACGCTGTATTCTGCGTGATTATCCATCTTCCTCTTCCGTCGATGCACCCTAACAGCCTAGCGGACAGCGAGCGCCCTGTGCTCGTTCAGGGTTCATCGCAGACTAGCGGGAAGCCAGGGGCCAACAGCAGGATGGCTGCAGCCGTAATGGCACTACGTTTAACGCCTGCAGCGAGGTGGACGCGGCGTAACCCCACAATGACTCGGCCGCGTGCCACATCCAAGATGGGTAGCACGACGCCCTGGCTGCATCCGTGGCGGATACACCGTACCGTGGCGTCGTTCCACCCATCCTACGAATTACTGGCGGACAGCAAGCTCCGCCGGGCTTATTGATCACCCTCCTTCAGCACTTTCAGCCTTTTGCGATACTCCTGTTCGTCGATTTCACCGTTGGCGAAACGTTCATCAAGAATATCGCGGGCGCTCTTTTGCCGCGACCGATCATTGCCGTTGCGACCGAGCAACAACTTGGCAAGCGCCCAGAAAACCAATAGCAACAGCAGCAGCCACAGCAGCATCCCCCAGCCATGGCCGTACATCATCCCATCAAAATCATGAAACATAATTCACGTCTCCTGTTTGGCAAGCGGTCAGGCCACAACCTCGATCCAGCTGACCATGCCGCTGATCTGGTGCTCGATCATGTGACAGTGCAGCAGCCAGCGCCCCGGGGTACCGGCGACGAAACGGATCGGTACCCTGTCGACTCGGGCCATCAGCCGTGTGTCGTGCCACAGGTCTGACGGATAGCGTGACGATTCGGTCTGGAAGTGATGGCCATGCAGATGCATGCCATGGGGCCAGCGGGTGTTGCTGTGCAACTCGATTTCGACCGGCTGCTGCTGGCGCAGGCGCAGCAGGTCCCGGTCGGCGGCACGACAGCGACCTGAGTCGCCAGCGACACGCCAGGCACCGCCAGTAGTCCCGCGGCGGAAGGTTTTAACACATCACGTTGTTTCAAGTGATCCTCCCTTCAGCTCGATGACGTCCATGACCCGCTCAATCCAGCGGTCCGTTGAACAGGATCAGACCTGCAGCCGGATCAGTCGGCCTCCGCCATCAGGTAGGTGGCGATGGCCCGGAGATCTTCACTGGAAAGGTAGCCGGTACCGTCCCGAATCACCTCGCCCATCGAGCCGCCCAGTACGTCGCCGTCCGGAGTGATGCCCGAACGCAGCGCATAGGCCAGCTGATCGACGCTCCAGCCGTTGGCCTTCAGCGCCTCGGCATGGATCGGCGGGGCCGAGCCGCCGCCGGGAAGGCCGTCGGCCCCGGCAAAGGGGGCCTCCTCGTCCAGTGCACCGAGCAGATTGCGCGGCGTATGGCAGGCGGCGCAGTGCCCCGCCGCCTCGACCAGATAAGCCCCTCGGTTGTGCAGGTCGTCGCCGTCCGGATCCGGTTCGAAGCGCTTGGGCTCGAAATACAGCGTCTGCCAGAGTCTCAGCCCCTCGCGGATACTGTACGGGAACGCCAGCGCCTGCTCCTTCGAAGGTTGCGACACCGCCGGCACCGTGCGAAACGCCGCCCACAGATCGGCGATGTCCTGATCGCTGAAAGCGGTGTAAAAGGTGTACGGGAAGGCCGGATAGTAGGGCGAACCGTCCGGCGCGATACCGTGGCGCACGGCCCTGGCGAAGTCCTGCAGCGTCCAGGCGCCAATGCCATGCTCCGGGTCTGTGGTCAGATTGGGCGCGTGAAAGGTGCCGAACGGCGTCTCCAGCGGGGCGCCGCCAGCCAGTGGCTGCCCCCCGCCCTCGATATCCGTATGGCAGGCGATGCAGCCGGATGCACGGGCCAGGTAAGCGCCGCGGGCGACATCGCCGCTAAGGTTTTCCAGCCCCGGGTCGGCCGGCGGGGTGGAAAAGGCCCCGCTGCCCACGACCGCCAGCCCGGCGAGGCCGGCAAAGCCGGCCAGCGCAAGGGTCAGTCGCTTCATCAGTGCTTATCCTTCTCGACACGATAACGGGTATGGCAGGAGGAGCAGGTGTCGGTGACCATCTTGAACACCATCTCGGACGGCATCTGCGCCAGGTGCTCGGCCGAAGGCTCGCCCCCCATCATGCCGCTGCCCCCCATCATCGACTGTCCCCCCATCATGGCGTCGCCGCCCATCATCGACTGGGTTCCCATCATCGTACCGCTTCCCTGGCCGCCGGCACCGCCACGGTTGTCGGCGGACTCGGCCAGCGCCCGGCTGTAGCGTCCCAGATCGTCGGCCATTCCCTGGAAACGCGCCCACTCCTGCCAGATTTCGGCCTTTGCCTCGCTGGGCATATGCAGACTGCCCTCGGGGAAGAGCTTGGTCAACGTCTCGCCGGAAGCGGCCTCCAGAACGGCTGCGGCCTCGCGTACTTCGGCAGCGTCGTATGCGGTCTCGCCACTGAACATCTTGGAAAGCGACTTCATCGCTCCCTTCATGTCTTTCATCAAATCCATCCGTTCCTTGACGACACCGGTGGCGCCACCGTGGGCCAAAACCACGCCGGACGCGACAGCGGCGGACAGAACTACAGCGGTACCCAGGACAAATGCGGGTTTCATATCGATACATCCTCGAATCTTGCACACGTATTCATAGCAGCCTGCCGGGCTTGACCGATCGTAGCGAGGGAGAGTCCCACAGGAGATCACCGCGACAATTTACGTCTTGTAGCAATAACCGTCAGGCTATCGGAGGGGGGGTATCGACCGAGAGGTCCGGCGCCTTGTGCGCGGGCAAATAGCTGACAATGGGTAACGATGGCGGACACTCGCTGCCGACAAGATGAAACTCCACCAGCAGCAGGCTATGGCCGGCGTGGCAGGCATCGGCGTGCAGCTGGTCCTCGAGCCCGTGGTGGTCATGTTGGGCCAGAACCGCCGCGTCGGCATGATCATGACTGTCGTGTTCGAGGTGATACTGCCAGTGCTGCCAGATGGCCTGGTCCGACTGCTCCGCCGCATGCAGGGCAACCATCGGCTGAAAACCGATGACCAGCATCAACAGCAGTCCCAGCAATGTTCGACGCGGCGCTTTCATGGCAGTCCAGACAGTGGGTGAAATGACGATACTAGGGGGACCTCCGGGAGTTTTCAATGCAACCATCGATCGAAATGTTCCATGGCCGTCATTTCGCAGCATCAGCTGTCGCCTTACGCCTTGATTCAGGTTTCGCTATCGTTCCGAGGTAGCGGGACCGAAGTTCAATTTTATTCCGGACAGCGATCGGGATAATTGGAAACCACTCGTAACGGAGATAACGAATGTTTTCGAAAACTTCGTACGCCTGTTGCGGCGTGCGCCGGGCAATGTTTTGCCTGGCCTCGCTGATACTGGCAATGACGGGCGCCTCGGGGGCTTGGGCACATGGCGTTGCCGAGGGCGATGCCCTGTTCATCGAACAGGCAAGCGGCGCCCAATTGTTGCCCTTCATCTACCTGGGCGCCAAGCATATGGTGACCGGCTACGATCACCTGCTGTTCCTGCTCGGGGTGATCTTTTTCCTCTATCGCATGAAGGAGGTTGGCATCTACGTCACGCTGTTCGCCGTCGGACACAGCGTGACCCTGTTGTACGGGGTGCTGAGCGGTACCCACGTCAACCCCTACATTGTCGACGCCATCATCGGTTTGTCCGTTGTCTACAAGGCGCTGGACAATCTGGGGGCCTTCCGGCGCTGGTTCGGATTTCAACCCAACACCAAGGCGGCCGTGCTGATCTTCGGTTTCTTCCACGGCTTCGGTCTCGCCGCCAAGCTGCAGGACTTCAAGCTGTCCGACGACGGGCTGGTCGCCAATATGCTGGCGTTCAACGTCGGGGTGGAGATCGGCCAGTTGCTGGCGCTCGGCGCGATCCTGATCGCGATGAACGCCTGGCGCCGTACCGAGGGTTTCCCCCGGCATGCCTTCGCGGCCAACGTGGTGTTGATGTCAGCGGGTTTCATGCTGATCGGCTTCCAGCTGACCGGCGCTTTCCTGAGGATTCCATGATGCCTGATATGTCCGACCTGAGCCGCGACGGGCTTCCCTCCGGCAAGCGTCTGGTCCAAGCAACGGCGCTCGCAGCGGTAACGGCTGGCGCACTGCTGGTCACCACCATACTGCCCGCTGAATACGGCATCGACCCCACCGGGCTCGGCAAGTCCTTGGGACTGACCGTGCTCAGTGCCGCCAATGCGGCCGAACCGGAAGGCGGCGCTGGCGCAGCTTCAGTCGAGCCGCTCGGCGCGGCGATCGGCCCGGTCTGGAAAAGCGAGACCGGCTACCGTTCGGACAAGATGTCGCTGACACTCCAGCCGAGACAAGGCGCCGAAATAAAGGCGGTCATGCAGGCAGGCGAAAACTTCGTGTTCCACTGGGAAGTCGAGGGCGGCGCGGTCAGTTTCGATATGCACGGCGAGCCGCCGAATGCCGGTGACGAGTTCACCAGCTTCTGGCTGGGCTCTAACGAGACCACGGCCAGCGGCTCGTTCGAGGCGCCGTTCGAGGGTACCCATGGCTGGTACTGGCAAAACAATGGCAGCAAGCCGGTGACAGTTCACCTGACCACGGCCGGTTATTATGCCGAGCTCTATCAGCCCTGATCAGGCACCGGACGAGTAGATGCTATGAAGGGTCGTCCCCACGACTAACCTCTGAGTGGATAAGACCA